>NZ_CACA01000107.1:0-39310 GCF_000180455.1 Kamptonema sp. PCC 6506 | reverse complement strand
ACTTAGAACTGTAATTATTAAATAGGATGATATTAATTAAAACAGCCATCGCACTCGGTAGCAACCTGGGAGACTCCCTCGCTACCATTAAATCAGCCATCAAAACTCTGGATAAAACCCCAGGAATTAGCGTAAAATCGTACTCAAGCTGCTATCAAACCGCAGCAGTAGGGCCCCCACAGCCTGATTATATTAACGCCTGTGCAATACTCGAAGTTGAGTTAGAAGCGCAAGAATTACTAGCAACTCTATTGGAAATTGAAGCTAAATTTGGTCGTCAACGCCGCGAAAAATGGGGCCCAAGAACCCTAGACCTCGATTTACTATTATACGATAATCTAATACTAGAAACTCCGCCACTGGTGCTGCCTCACCCTGGGATGATAGAAAGAGCGTTTGTATTAGTACCTTTGGCAGAAATTGCTCCCGATTGGGTGCATCCAGTAACGGGAAGTACGATCGCACAACTGGTAAATAGTGTAGACTGTTCAGAAGTACGAAAATTAATATCGTAGATATTACCCAATACTTGAGGTATTAGTTATGGAAGAATTGCTAATGCTCAAAGACTTACTGTTGCAAGGCGATATTCCAGCGGCATTAGTCATAGTCGATGAACTTGAAGAAATGAGCCGAGACGACAAAATTAATAACATTCGTAGCTATGCCAAGATTCTGCTGCTACACTTAATTAAACAGCAGGCAGAACATCGTACTACGCGCTCTTGGGATATTTCAATTCGCAATAGTGTTCGCGAAATTCAGGAAAAAAATAAGCGTCGTAAAGCAGGGGGGTATTATTTAATGCCAGAAGAATTGCGCTCTATTTTAGAAGTTGCTTACATAATGGCAATTGATGCTGCATCATTGGAAGTAAGAGAAGGACAATATGAGGCGGAAGAATTGGAAGTAATGGTCAACCGAGAAGAAATTATCGATCGAGCCTTGGCTTTAATATCGTAGATATTACCCAATACTTGAGGTACTAATTATGGAAGAATTGCTAATGCTCAAAGACCTACTATTGCAAGGCGATATTCCAGCAGCATTAGTCATAGTCGATGAACTCGAAGAGATGAGCAGAAAAGACATAATTAATAACATTCGTAGCTATGCCAAAATTTTGCTGCTACACTTAATAAAGCAACAAGCTGAAAATCGCACGACTCGCTCTTGGGATCGATCGATTCGTAACTGTACTTGGGAAATTCAAGAACTTAATAAGCGACCAAAAGCAGCAGGTTATTACCTGCCAATACTAGAATTACGCTCAATTCTAGAAGTGACATACTCAAGAGCAATTGATGATGCGTCAGGAGAAGTAAGAGAAGGACAATATGAGCCGGAAGAATTGGCAGCGATGGTTAACCGAGAAGAAATTATCGATCGGGCCTTGGCTTTAATATCACCAGAGAGTTAAAATTAAACAATCACCATTAAAAATTTCCATGAAAATTGTTGAAGAACTACCACAAATTATCAAACAACGGCTATTTTATCAAGGTCGCAAATTTAGCTTTGATGTCAATCGCCTCCGGCTCCCCAATGGTTCCGAAGGCGAATGGGAATGTATTCGCCACCCAGGAGGCGCTTTAGCAGTACCCGTCACCCCTGAAGGCAAACTTGTCTTATTGCGACAATATCGATTTGCAACTCAAGGGAGGATTTTAGAATTCCCAGCAGGTACGATTGAACCTAATGAAGATCCCGCAGAAACTATCAAGCGCGAAATAGAAGAAGAAACGGGATATCGCGCTCATAAATGGCAAAAATTAGGGCAATTTTTTCTCGCTCCTGGTTATTCAGATGAAATTATTTATGCCTTTTTAGCACAAGATTTAGAACTACTGGAAAAACCGCCAGAACAGGATGATGATGAGGATATAGAAGTCGTTTTATTCACGCCTCAAGAATTAGAAGCTGCCATTTTAGCAGGTGAACCCGTCGATGCTAAATCAATTTCTAGCTTTTTCCTGGCTCGCCCATTTTTGAACTAAAAACCTAGAGGTTTTATTAAATATATGCTGCTAGAATTAGCGATTGGCGATGCTTACGGCGCTGGCTTTGAATTTGCTGACCAGCAGATAATTGAATCCTACAATAATCTCAGCAGCTACATACAGCATCCCCGTCACAATATCCAACCGGGATGCTACACAGATGATACCCAGATGAGTTTAGCAATTGCTGAAACTATCGTCGGTAAAGAACCTTGGACACCGGAAGTTTTAGCTAGTAAATTTATTGTCGCTTTTAATCGCGATCGCAGAGTGGGTTATGCCAGTAAATTTTACAATTTTTTACTGGAAGTTCAAGACGGAAAGGATTTCTTAGCCAGAATTTACTCCACTAGCGATAAAAGTGGTGCGGCGATGCGGGCCGCTCCCATTGGCATATTTCCTACTGTAGAAAAAGTGATCGAAGCTACAACCATTCAAGCTGCAATTACTCACAATACTCCAGATGGAATTAATGCAGCTAGAGCCGCAGCTTTAATGTCGCATTACTTTATCTATAGGCTAGGTTCAAAGGTAGATTTAGGAAAGTTTCTGGAAACTCACGTATCTGGTGAATGGTCAAAACCTTGGGAAGGAGAAGTTAAAACAAAAGGTTTAATCTGCGTCCGAGCCGCGATTACTGCGGTCATGCGAAATGATAGCATGAGCGAACTCCTTAAAGATTGTATTGCCTTTTCTGGAGATGTAGATACTGTAGCTGCTATTGCCTTAGCAGCAGGTTCATGCAGCCAAGAAATTGCCCAAGACATTCCCGAACATCTGATAGAAAACTTAGAAAATTTCTCCTATGGTAAAGATTATATTATCGAACTAGAGCGGCAATTGATGAGTTTAGTGGAGCAATAAAGGATGTCTGATTTAATTCTATTTTGGCATCGGCGTGACTTGCGAATTTCTGATAATATCGGATTAGCAGCAGCACGTCATTTAAGTCAAAAAGTAGTTGGGATTTTTTGCCTAGATTTCAATATTTTACAGCGCGATGATGTGGCACCAGCCAGAGTAGCTTACATGATTGGATGCTTGCAGGAACTTCAACGTCGCTATCTCGAAGCTGGCAGTCAATTATTGATACTTCAAGCTGAACCTACCCAAGGAATACCAAAATTAGCAATAGCTTTGCAGGCAAAGGCTGTATTCTGGAATTTAGATGTTGAGCCATATTCAAGAGAGCGCGATGATGCTGTTTCAAACGCACTTAAACAAGCAGGAATTAAGGTTGAAAACTTTTGGGATCAACTACTGCACGCGCCAGATGAAATTCGTACTGGCATGGGTACAAAGTACACAGTTTATACTCCATTTTGGAAAAATTGGGTTAGCAAACCCAAAGCAGAACCTGTTGATACATTGCCGATTATGTCTCTGGAACAGTTAACAGGATTAACCGCAAAAGAACAAGAAATAGCTAAGTTATCTGGTACAATTAGATTGCCAAGTGCGAAAGAATTAGGATTTGTTTGGAATGCTCCTTTAATTATAGAACCAGGGGAAGATGGAGCACAAGAAAAGTTAGATGATTTTTGCGATCGTGCCATCTACGACTATGATAAACAGCGCAACTTTCCGGCGCTTGACGGCACATCTCAACTCAGTGCGGCTCTTAAGTTTGGAGCAATTGGTATCCGTACTGTTTGGCAAGCTACTGTTACAGTTATGGAAAAATGCCATACTGAAGCAGCGCGGATAAATATCCAGACTTGGCAACAGGAACTCGCTTGGCGAGAATTTTATCAACACGCCATGTATAACTTCCCAGAATTAGCTAATGGTGCTTATCGAGAGGCGTTTAAAGACTTTCCTTGGGATAACAATCAAGAACTTTTCCAAGCTTGGTGTGAAGGGAAAACAGGCTATCCAATTATTGATGCTGCTATGCGTCAAATGAATCAAACTGGGTGGATGCACAACCGCTGTCGGATGATAGTTGCTAGTTTCTTGACCAAAGATTTAATTATTAACTGGCAGTGGGGCGAAAAATACTTTATGCAGAACTTAATTGATGGCGACCTTTCTGCTAATAATGGAGGATGGCAGTGGAGTGCATCTAGTGGCATGGACCCGAAGCCCCTGCGAATTTTCAATCCATTTACCCAAGGGCAAAAATTCGATCCAAAAAGTGAATATATCCGGAAATGGGTTCCAGAATTGCGTTGGATAGATACAGCTTCTTTGCTAGCTGGGAAAATCACGCCGATAGAGCGGCGCAGCATTGGCTATCCTGAGCCGATTGTGGATCATAATCAGCAGCAGCGAAGGTTTAAGGAACTTTATAAGCAACAAAAAATAGTTGAGTAAATTCTTGATTTTTGGTGTACAATATGTAAATTCATGCCAACTCGATTGGTAATGCTAGAGATACCAATCCCTAGAATGTTGCAAAAAGTAGAGGAAAAATTTACCTTTGCTGAAGCGATTGCCTCTGAATTAATATCCTGACGTTTTTAATGAGATTTTCTGATTGTGCAGTTAACTGAATCAAATAAACCTGTAATCGCCTTTGTTGCCTTGCTAATCGGCGTATTTGCTATCTCCCTTGCGGCTACTTTTGTTAAGTTTAGCCGTTACGAACTTAGTTCATACGCCATTGCCTCTAATCGCTTACTTATATCGGCGATTGTATTTGGCTTGTGCAATGGTGGTATTACTGCATTTCAGCGTCTTTCTCCTAAAGAAACAGTGGAATCAGAGTTATATACAGCTAAAACTCTGGGGATGTTAGTGATAGCAGGAGTCCTCTGGCTGGCAGCTCTTGCTGCGGTTTTTTGGGCACAATCCCAGACAAGTATTGCAATTGCTACTTTACTTCACAACCTTGCACCTATTTTCACCAGCTTGGGAGCATGGTGGTTTTTAGGCAAGACATTTGAGCGTAAATTTGTATTGGGTATGATGATTGCAATCGTGGGAGTGGGAGCGATTGGATGGCAGGAAATGCAAATTGATGCAATTAGGGTGCAGGGAGATTTTGCGGCTCTTCTATCGGCGGTGTTTTTGTCAGGATATCTGATGATTATGGAACAGATTCGTACTCAGCTATCTCCTGTGACGATGCAAATGTGGATTTGTGGTATTGGGGCGTTTGTAAGTTTACCTGTACTGCTGTTAACTCAAAGTCCGGCTTTTCCTCACTCGTTTAATACTTGGTTGATGATTCTCGCTTTAGCCTGCATTTGTCAAGGTTTAGGGCATGGATTATTAACCTTTAGTCTTGACACTTTATCGTCAGTGGTTGTCGCTTTAGTTCATCTACTCGAACCTGTTTTTGCAGGGATGTTGGCTTGGATTATTTTCTCAGAAAAGCTCGGTTTTTCGAGTTGGATTGGCTTTACGATCGTGCTTTTAGGATTGTATCTAGCGATTATGAGTCAAACAACTAACGATATGTTACAAAGCGAATTGGAAGAACCTGTTCAGAATTAGAGTTTCTTCGTTTTTAGTCATTAAGTGAGATGCACCCATTCCATTCACTTAGGCTTCACAAAGCCCAAGCTACAGAAACTACAGTACAACAAAAGTATTTGCAGTTAAATCGCTTGTAGCAGCCCCTTGAACGATACCTAAATAGTTGGTGCCGAGTTTAATAGCCGTAGCACTGACAGCAGCTCCTCCATTCAGATTCAAGCTTACAGCTTCAAAGGTGAGGCTGCCAAATGTATTGCCGTCAGTTAGACCAATTCTGTCCCCAGCAGTAAAGTCTACAATCACATCTGCATCTGCTAAGCGGGCTGCCGCCGCTTGCCCTCCAGCTAAGATAAATGTATCGCGTCCATTGCCACCCGTGAGGATGTCTTGACCGCGATCGCCACCCAGCAAGTCGTCGCCGTTACCGCCATTGAGGACATCATTTTCTTTACCGCCCCGGATATTGTCATTGCCATCTGCTCCAGTGAGAGTATCGTTGTCATTACTGCCGAATATCTGGTCATCGCCAGCACCGCCGTCAATCTGATCCGACTCTTTACCACCGGACAAACTGTCGCTTCCTGCCCCTCCGTCGATTGTATCGGCTCCTTGCATTCCGTTAATGTTATCAATGCCTTCTGTCCCGGTAATATTGTCGCTGCCAGATAGCGCCAATATTTGTTTGCCCGCAGCAGCAGGGGGAAGTGATGACAGCAAAATATTGTCACTATTGTCTGATAAGTTGTAAAACTGACCGTTAACAGTGTTTGCTGGTTGTCCAGTAGGATTGCCTGGGGCGGGGGCATTGATTGCAGGTGCCGCGATCGCTACAGGCGTACCGAGAGTTCCCGTTGGAGTTGGTGTCGGAGTTCCCGTTGGAGTTGGTGATGGGGTTGGAATTGGAGTTGGTGACGGAGTTCCGGTTGGAATTGGTGACGGAGTTGGAATTGGTGCCGGAGTTGGTGACGGAGTTCCCGTTGTCGGAGTTGGTGACGGCGTTGGAACTTGAATTGGTGACGGAGTTGGTACGGGAACGGGGGTGTCGCCACTCCGGGGAATCAACGTGACGGTACCTTGGGGAACGCTGACCTGTAGGCTGTAATCAGCAGAGGGAACTGTGAATGCAGTGTTGCTAGTGACGCGGATTCTGTAGTTAGTATTTGCTTGGCGCGGGACTCCAGTAAGCTGCGCGTTCAAACCGCCGCCGCCGTTATCATCCCCGGCAAGAACATTGCCATCATCAGCGTTGACGACTTCCACATAAGGGTCAAAGCCACCTGTGGTGCTGCTTAGAGCAATGTTGAGAGGTTGGCCCACCAAGGAGGTAGTTACTAGAAATTCATCAGCAAGTGTGCTTTTGGTGTTGTCAGTGGGAACGGGAAAAGTAAAGTCTTTGCTGCCCTCCAATTTACCAGTTAATGTAACGGCAGGGGTTCCCGTTAGAGGAGTACCGCTGAAGTTGCTACCTCTCGGAACTAAACTAACATCGCCCACAGGAATGCTGACCTGTAAATTGTAAGGATGAGCAGGTGGCTCGGCGGGCAATGGGTCATAGCTGGTAACGCGAACTTTGTACTTAATGCCGCCGGCAATTGTGAAAGAACCAGGAGTGCTCGGATTGTCACCAGGACCAGGACCGTCGTTAGGCTGACCGGGTGCAATCACTGAGTTGAAATTGACATTATCAGTATCGTCTGAATCAGCAATGATCTGACCCGTCTCGGCATTTATAACTTCTAGGAAAGTGTCATATTTCGTTGGATCTGTAGCCGTAAGAGAAAGCGTGACAGGTTGCCCGATCGCAGATGTATTTAAGTCATATTCATCAGCCCGCGTGAAGCCGAAACTGGGAGCTGGAAAAATAATGTCATCTTTATCGAGTTGAGCAGTTTTTGTATCAGTATTTGCCATTGGAGTTGACCTCAAAATTAAAGTTAGAACAGAATGATGTTTCAATTGCCATAACCCAGCATCGATACTGTTGAAAATTGCAGTAATTTGTCTATCAATTTGCAGGCAACTATAAATAGACAAGCTGACCTACAGCAGTAAAGATATTGCTACAGTTTCTGCGCGAATCACCCGTCGTGCAGCTATGCTGAAATCTGGAACTAGATGCTAGTTGTATAAGCTCTCTTTCCTACTATTTAAAGTTACGATAGATGTCCTTAAGCAGTCATTACCGAAAACTGCAACTTAGATTTCAGAAAAGTGAAGCGATCGCTTCACAAAACTATATACTTACAGCCACTCACCCTGAAGTACAAAAGCCGCCCAATAATAAGGTGAACTCCATTGTGGTATCTGCGACATCTCCACCTGTGCTTGTCTCAAAGCCGCCGCAGGCGTTAACTTTTCCTGCAACATTCCCCGATAAAATCGCTTCATTAACTCTGCTGTTGCTTGGTCGTCAACCTTCCACAAACTCACCAGCACTCGCGCCGCACCTGCATACATAAACCCCCGCGTTAGTCCAATAATTCCTTCACCTTTAACTTCCTGACCTTGACCTGTTTGACACGCACTCAAAACAACTAACTCTGCGGGTAAATGTAGATTAAAAATATCGCTCAGTCGCAAAAAACCATTCTGCGGTATTCCTTGTTCATCTACTAAGGACATGACAATTCCTGATAATTCTGGACGCGCAGTATTAAGAATACCGTGCGTAGCAAAATGAATAATGCGATATTGAGCTAAATTTGGGTTAATTGCACTGGTTTTATTAGCCTGAAAATCTAAAAATTGGATTCTTTCTGCTTCAGGAACTAAAGCCATAATTGCCTCAGCTTCGATGCGGGTTCCTGAAAGTCGTGTTAGTTTTATGCCTGCGTCTCGGAGAGCATCTTTTAATTCTACTTGTGTAATTGGCAGATTTTCTAAATTGGGTATGATATCATTATTTGAATTAACTGTATTGCGATCGAGCCGTCCATCGTTTTTACCAAATACCGGATCGGCAAGTACCGCTATAGTCTTAGGTGCAAGTTGCCGCCCTCTGACTTGATTTCTTAATACAGCTAATGTGGATGCTGAAGGTAAATTAACAATTTCATGCTGCATCATCAATGGCACAAAAGTATTTTGAGTTTGAGATTCTCTGGGAATTACTAAAGCACTAAAAGGTATGGTTTGTAATCTTCCATCAGCAACGATCGCTAATCTTTTATTTTCTAGTTGTTTAGCAACAGGTTTCAGCAAAATTTGACTGAGAATATCTACAGCTAAAACACCCTGGGCAGGGCGCATTCTGATTGGTACTAATTCTTCTTGCTGAAAACGTTGCACAGCTTTTTCAATATCTGCCTGTTTAGGTAACTCATAACTGTTAATACTTGTTTTTGTAACTGCCCAAAGATAGCTCCGTTCTTCTCCCAATGAGTATTCTAAAAGTATGGTATTTTCATCAAGTAAAGTTGATTGAATTTCTGATAAAGTTAGAGGTTGTGGTTGAGTAATAGCCGCATAACTAGGACTTGTAGCTTTAATCTCGGCTTTGATTTCTTCATATTGTTGATAAAGTTTAAAAAGTTCTGTTTCTAAAGCGGTTATTTGTTCGGGCGTAGGCTGGCTATCTAACAGTTCAACTTGACGTTTTTCTAGTTCATTAATTTGCTTGCCGATCGCGCTTTCTCGTTCCAGCAACTCTGTGTTAGCACTACTACGAATATCTGCTTTAGCTTCAGCAAGTAATTCTAAAAGACTGCGAGCGCGGGAACGTTCGCTGGCGTGAAGCGCTTTAGCATCATACCCTGCTGATGGATTATTTTTATGCAATTTCATTAATAGATCGATATAAAATTCGTATCTATCTTCCCTCATAGAAAAGAAAGATGTGCGGAGATTTTGACTAGAAACGCTAGTTCGCAAATCCTCAGTAATTTTAATAGAACTTTCCATTTTAATTAAAGATTCTGCAAGATTATTTTGCGCGCCCTCAATTCGAGCAATTTCATAAAGGTTATCAGCTTCACCATAGCGATCGCGCGTTGCTTTTGTGACTGATAATGATTGATTTAAAGTATCTAAAGCCTGTTGAGGCTTGTCCATTGAATTGTAAAGCCGACCCATCTCGGACAGCACAATACCTTCATCAATTCGTTCCCCCAACTCTCTATATATCGACACTGATTTTTCGTAAAATCTTAATGCTTTTTGTAGCTCTTCAAATTCCCAATAAACTTCCCCCAAATGACGATAAACTCTAGCTAACTCCAAACTATTTCCTAATTCTTGATAAAGCTTTTCCGCTGTCATTAGTGCATCTAGCGCTTGTTGTTTTTTGCCCAAAGCTTCATAAACTTGACTAATATAGATAGAAGCACGAGCTTCTCCAGATTTATAGCCGACTTGCCTTGCAACTTCTATTGCTTGCTTATAGTAATTCAGAGCTTGTTCATTATTTCCTAACCCATAATAAGCCCAAGCTAATAGGGATAAAGTGACAGATTCACCCCTGCGATCGCCTGCTTTTTGATAAACCTTTAACGCCTGTTCGTATAATTCTATTCCTTTTTGTCTAGCACCTAAAAAGAAATAGTGAATCCAGCCCATATTAGAGAAAGTTAATCCAACTCCAGCCGTATCCCCTACTTGCTGATAAAGTCGCTGTGCTGCCTCTAAATAATCTAAAACTTTTTGCCTTTCTCCAAATACGTTGTAAAGCATTCCTAAATCGTGCAAAGTTCTAGCCTGTAAAAGAACTTCACCTAATTCTGCAAAAATTGGTACTGCTTGATTGTAGTAGACTAAAGCTTGTTCTGCCTCCCCTAAAGACTGGTAAAGTCTCCCAATCTTTTTTAGAATTGCCGCTAACTGTAAACGAACCTCACGTGCTGAAGCTTCACTAGCTGGTAAGTTTTTGTAAATTTGAAGTGCTTCTAAATATTTCTCAATTGCCAGTCGTTTCGATACGGCTGTTCCTTGTCCTTCCTGTGTTAGTTTCTCTGCTTCTGCCACAGCTTTCTCTGCTGCGAGGCGATCGGTATTAGCTTGAGTTATTACTGATTGTTGAGGAGTAGCCAACATTGAGCTAGACAACAAGAAAATGCTAAAAAATACACTTAACCCAAGCTGTAAAGTTTTCATATTGAACCATTTATTAAGGAATTGATGTATTGGCTGGTTCTGTTATTTCTACTAAAGTAAGATTTTTCAATAATCCATAAATAATATCTTTTTCTCCTAATCGCAGAGCTTCGCCTAGTGCGTCATACCATAAACCTGCTTCCGCCAAAATATCTACATTGGCACGAGCATCGCGAACAAAACGGACTTGTGCAGGCATTGTAACTACATCTATTTCTGCCATTGTAACTAAATCATTAGCTGGTCGATCGGGTTGACATAAGATTACTATTTGCCATAAATACCTCTTACCTACGTCAAGACCAGGTTTGTTTTCAGGTAGGGATAGAGTCATAATTCCATACTGACTTTGCATCTGAAATTGCTGTTGCAGTTGGGGTTCGTCGTTAGCATCATATTTATACAGCCTAAATTCCATCGGTAAGGGTTGGGAGTTGAAGACAAACCAAGCAAAGGTAGGACGAGTAGAAGCGGTTTGTCCAACGTGCTTTTGAGGAGCTAGTAGCTTTAAAGATGTTTCTGGGTTACTTTCACATCCACCTCTACCACCTGTAGTTGTTGTCCGACCACTTGGCGGACGCTGACCGCTAGGAGGCTTATATTCAGCGAGAGCGATGGTTGTTGATGCTAAGAACAAGCTAGCGATACAGATAGTAGCTAGCTGGCAAACGATGTAAGTTTTTATCATAATTTATGATACTGTTTTTATTAAAATTTTCATCACCTTTTTTTGGGTATAGGCCAAGTTAATTCACACAGAGTACCTTGAGTAGGTAAAGGCGATCGCGTAAATTTTCCTTTCAATTGTCGAGCTAAATCTCTAGATTGCTGTGTTCCTCTGCCTTCTGATACAGAGTCTACACCTTTCCCATTATCTGTAATCCTAAGTATGTGAGACCCTTGTTGACAAGTACAAGTGACATTCAAGCGAGTTACCCCTGTGGCATATTTACCTACGTTACACAAAGCTTCTTCTAAAAATCTACACAATCCCCGCTTTTGCTCAATAGTTAAGTGTTCCGCGTCGAGGGGGTCAAAAGTACGGACTTTGATCTTAAGAGTTTTAAAGCAAGGGAAGTTTCGCTCTAAGGTTTTAGTATAAACTTCATAGAGGATTTCATGGATTGGTGCTTGCAAGTCTATTTCTATATCTTGTCCTAAATAGAAGCTCTCCCTTTGAATTAAGGTTTCCCGCTTCATCAACTCATAGACCGCACGTAATTCTTGGTTGAGATGTTCTAGTTCCGATCTCAGTTGATTGGATGGTAAATTTTGTTCTCTTGCTTTTCTCATAAGTTGAGCAAGAGTTTGTAATGGGCCATTGTGAATTGTATCAAAGGTGCGTTCTATAATCTGTTGACGCTGTTTAATTTGTGACTTCAAATTTCGGTCATATTGATAAAAAGCAGCTAGACCAATACCATTTAAAAATAAGACGAATAGGGCTGGTACTACTGGTATCCACCATCCCCAAATTATAGATAAGTAGCTAACTCCAATTAGTACCAGGCTGGCGGCACTAATATTCAAAAGATTCTTTAAAGGAGACTGAATCAAGCAACTAGAACTAATCCCGATCGTTCCCCATGCAAATATCCACAAGTATTCCCAAGCATCTGACCATGTTTGCAAAAGAGGACGTTTTTCTTTGACTGCACTAATGATTTGGCTAATAGCATGAGCTTGAATTTCTACGCCGTAAACTTGACCAGAGCCAGGATTTTGTGATGGAATAGCAGATGTATTGATGATATCTTTGGTACTAGGGGCAGTCATGCCAATGAGGGCAATGCGATCGCGCAACCAATTAGGATTAAATTTGCCTGTTTTAATATCATTAAGAGTCAAAGTCCGAAATCGTTCTCGACCGCTGCGAAAATTGATTAATATTTGTACTCCACCAGCATCAGCACTTACATATCCCCCAGAATTTGGTAAAAAGCGAGGTAGTTCAGTATCACCAAACCTCATTGATTCTGGATCTTTTATTCCATTTTCTAGGGTAATGCCTTCACTGGCTAAATAAGCTGCTGCTAGACGTAGAGACAAAGAAAATTTATAACCCTTCGCAGTTGGCGTTGAAAGTAAGCTACACCTAAGATGGTTATCTGCATCTAATATCGCATCAGCAAAACCAATTTGTTCAGGTGACAATGTTGGTGGCGGATCGATTGACTCTGGCAATACTTTTTCAATTGCAATTATGTTTTTAATTTTCTTAAATGTAGCTACTAATTCAGCATGACCAGGTGCAACTGGTAAATCTCTGATAATATCAATACCAATTAATCTAGGTTGGTATGTATGTAATATTTTCAGCAATTCTGCCAACTCTCGATCCGGGAGGGGATAGTTGCCTGCACTTTTAATATCTGCTTCATTAATACCAATAATAACAATTTTTTCATCAAGGGTTTCTTCAGGACGTAGGCGAAGAAAGTTATCTAAAAATTGCCATTCTAAATATTGCAGAGAACCGCTGAATCGAGCTAAAATTACGAGTAGAATTATGACTATTGCTGGCACTGTATCTACGAGCCATTTAGCCATTTCAACTTTAAATTTTTGCCATTTTCTAATTGTCAATTGACTAATCTATTAATCCTTCTTCTCTAGCTCGCATTTCAGTTTGAATGCGGATATTCTTCTCTTGTTCAGGATAAATTCCCAGAACGTCTTGCACTTTAGTCCAGTAGTGACGCACCATCCGTTCAGATACATACATTCGTTTCGCGATCGCCTTATCTTGCAATCCTTCTTCAAATGCTAAAGTCAGTAAAGTTAGCCATTCTGGTTTAACTTCTAATCCACTTTGTATTGCTTTAATATCTTTAGTATGAGTCAATCCCTGTAGTGCCCAATCCACGCGGTTTAACATTTCCTGACTAGAAAGACTTTTATCAGCGACGGCGAAGCCCCCTTTATGAGCATCAATATTAGGTTTAATCCTGACTAAAGCTTTAATATAGGTGCTTTGCACTATCAGATTGAGGGTAGGATAGTTCTTGAATAGAATCCTAAGCAGTTGAATACCTGTATCAATTTTAGCAGATTCTCCTGTTTTTTCTGGAATAGAAAGATCCATAACCACAAGGTCTGGTTTGGCTTTCTCCACTTGCTCGATAGCCATCTGCGCTGTTTGTACTGTGAGGATTTCGCTTTGTGGATAATGCCGTCTTAGCAGGTTAAGCGTTCCATCTAGGAGTAATTCATGGTCATCAATTACAACAAATTTTAGCTTGGTAGGTGCTGGTAAATCTTGGCTCATTAATCCCACCGTTACGCCTACAAAAATGCGATCGCACTCAAGGGATATTGCATAAAGGCAATATTGGGCGCGATCGAACTATCAAAATGATGTTAGAATGACGTTAAAATAAGGTTCACCACAACGCCGTCTTACCTCAGCTTTTGACCTGGTTAAACCAGGTGGGCACCTCAGCTCAGTCTTAAAGTTTCCGGGTACAAGCCCGGTATACTGCTGACGAAACAAATAGGCTCCCGTAATGTTTAGAGTTATAGATCAAAAAAACATTATCGGCAGTCACCAACGTCGTAGCAAACCTGTATTCTTATTATACAGAATTATCAGATTTTGGCAAGCTTAAATTAACTTAACTTGCATACCAGATGGATTCAATGGTTTGAGCGATCGCCATCGCCTCATCTTGCCGATTCCCATGCGATCGCGCATCCCATACAACTGTAACATGACCCAATTTCCTACCGGGACGCGATTCACTCTTACCATACCAATGCACATAAGCACCAGTAATTTGTGCCAGTTTTTCTCGCTTGGTTAAATAGTCAGATTGCGCGTTTTCATACCCCAGTAGGTTTACCATAATCGCACCGTCGCAATTAAGGGAAGTATTACCTAAAGGGAGTTGACAAACTGCTCGTAAATGTTGTTCAAACTGGGAAGTTTCGCAAGCGTCGATGGTGAAGTGTCCAGAATTGTGAGTGCGGGGTGCAATTTCATTGACTAACACTTTGTCATCCTTAGTTAAAAATAATTCAATACCAAAGATACCCACTGCTTGTAAACTATTGAGGAGAGAGTGTGCGATCGCTTCCGCTTGTTTTGCTACTTCTAAACTCACATCAGCGGGAGCAATAACCCGCCGACAAACTTGATTTTCCTGCTGAGTTTCAACTATTGGATAAATTGCCACTTCCCCAGTTACGGAACGAGCCGCAATTATCGCTAATTCGCGCTCAAAAGGCACGAATTCTTCAAGTAATAATGGCTGATTTCCTAACTTAGCCATTATTGAGTTTAAACTCGCTTCATCTTTAACAATAAACGTACCTTGACCATCATAACCGTGACGACGAGCTTTGAGAACCACTGGAAATGGAATTGGTAATTGGTAATTGGTAATTGGTAATTGGTTTTCTCCTGCTTTTGTATTGCTATTTTCTCTATTTATTATTCCCCCCTCCCAAAACTTCGGAGTTGGTAAACCTAAATCTCGCAGATAACAACGTTGGTGATACTTATCTAATAAAGGTGCTAGTGCTGACAAACTGGGTCGAAAGATTACCCCTTGCTTTTCCAGGGTAGATAACGCTTCTAAGTCAATAAACTCATTCTCAAAAGTAATCGCATCAGCACGATTTGCTAACTCGGCAGTTGCCAGAGCATCATCAATAGATGCTAACACAATATCCGCCGCTACTGTTGCCGCTGGATCGGTGGCATTCGGTGTTTGAATTAGTAATTTTACTCCTAATTTTGCGGCTGCATCTGCCATCATCCATGCTAGTTGTCCGCCGCCGATGACACCTACCCGCTTGATTTCTTGAGATTGATTAGTAGCAATTTGACTGACTTTCATCGATCTTCCCCCTTGGAGGGCCCCACTGTATCTGTACCGCTGTCAGTGGTGGGAGGAAAAGGGGGGCAAGGTTTATGCTGCATAAGAATAACCATCCTTTCGGTGAATAATCGAGCAATATTTGTAGCTAATTCCTGACACCAACTCTGATGCAGAAATATTAAATGAACCCGTCGATCTAACTGCAACACGCCCAACGTATTTACCCACCTTCTTACCAGAAGTAACAACTGCTTTGACCATATCTCCCGTCTGGAAACCTTTGACAAATTTAACCCTGGGAACATAACGAGATGGAAATCCAAACTTGTCAGTGCGACACATTTGGCGGGTTCCATGCCCATTGGCTTGAATTAATAGGGGTTTAGTTGTTAAAACTTCCAAAGATTCAACTTGTCCAACACAAGCCGCATCCAGCCAGTGAGTCTTAGGCAAATTCAATCGAGTACGATTGAACTTAGTCAAGCCACCACTGCCAGTAGAACTTGGCAAGCCTGTTTCTTTAAGTCGATTAAACAATGCCCAACGAGTTGAATTAACGGCTGCTGCATCTTTAAGTGGACGTTTTGCTTGAGAAAGAATGCGTTTTAGAATCTCTGGCTTTTTAGCTAAGAATTGCTCAATATCTTGAGTCCCTTTCTTGATATTGCACTTTTCGCAAGCAAGGCAAAGATTAGAGATCCGGTTAGTTCCGCCCTTTGCTTTGGGATGAATATGCTCAATTTGTAAAGGCACATTTTCAACGCCGCAGTAAGCGCATTTCCTGTCCCATTTGCTAAGAAGATATTCACGAACTTCGTACCCAAATAAAGTGCCTTGCTGATATTGAACGCCTGATATTTCAGGGTTTTCTAGCTGTTGTAAATCGAACCGTACAAGTTCTTGGGCAACTGAACCAATAGGAGCAAGACGGATCAGCCTATTCACCCAGGTCAAAGTAGTTTCAACGCGGTGCTGTAAGCTTGGCGCTAACCAACCTTTGGGGCGGGTTCGGTTTAGAAACCTGGCTTGACGGTAGCGAGTATTTCGATTTCGCCTTGCTCTACGCAGTAAGCGTCGAGATTCAAGACTGGCTTTAATTGCCTGACCTCTATGGGTTAATTCTGCACCAAAGATGACTTTTTCTCCTTGCACTAATGCGATACCAGTTGTTTTACTGCCAGGATCTATTTTTAGAGCGATTCGTTCTGGGGTTGTTATTACCTCCACTTTGAGGATTATGGTAAATGGATACCTTCTAAAAACAGCCGATGAGCCATTAGTTAGCAATTTACGAGCCATACCTGGTCGTATTGGATTAAGCGGTCGTTTTTGGGTATCAAGTACGAAAACAAAATTAGACATTTTCAGTCCTCCCTTGCGGGGTAATGTTAGCTTCGTCAATGTTTAAGGTCGGTAACTATCTCAAAAGCACTGGTTTAACCCTTAAACCTGTTTAACTTTTAAGTTCTAGAGCAGAGAACTAGCTTCGCATTCCCTGGTAGGTCTTTAACGCTTACCTTAAACGTAGTCAGTTAAGACTTAGACTGGTCAACTCGGCTATGAGCAAGCCCCCACTATATGGGTACTCCGATTAGTGGTGGGTCGTTGACACCTATAAACCTACTTCCTATACTCATTTTATAGTAAAATGGTCAATATATATAGTCAAGTAAATAAACATCAATAAATGCTTCTAGGACTTCTACAGTGGGCAATCGCCGACAATTATCTATAACTCTGAGTGACAACTTTTCTGCGGCGTTCGCCTACTGTAGCTTTAATAATGTCAGGTATTCTGCTGTTAGTGCCTAAGTTTTGTGAGAGTTAAATTATTCGATACTTGCTACCACAAATGCAAATATGGCTGGCGACGTTTTACTATTATAAAGAAAAATCAGGTATTTACGAATAAATCAGAGGTAAGGACAACGTGAAAGTTTTAGTAGTAGGAAACGGAGGCCGGGAACACGCGATCGCAACAAAACTGCTGCAATCAGGCAAAATTGAACAAGTATTCTGTGCCCCTGGCAATGGCGGAACCGCCACCCTCAAAGGTTGCCAAAATCTCCCCCTTCCAGTAGATGACTTTGAGGGCATGGAACGAGCCATCTTAGAGCATGATATCTCCTTAGTCGCCGTTGGCCCCGAAGTCCCCCTATCTCTAGGCATTGCTGACTACTTCCAACAGCGAAATATTCCCGTTTTTGGCCCCATCCAAGCAGGGGCTCAAATTGAAGCGAGTAAATCCTGGGCCAAAGATTTGATGCTGGAAGCCGGTATTCCCACCGCCAAATCAGGCACATTTACTGATGCTGATTCTGCTAAAGCTTACATCGCCGTCCAGGGAGTGCCGATCGTTGTCAAAGCCGATGGGCTCGCTGCGGGTAAAGGTGTCACAGTTGCCACCACCCTAGAAATGGCTGAAAGTGCCATTGATGCTATCTTTGGCGGGGAGTTTGGTACTGAGAATATTCGCGCCGTAGTTGAAGAATTTTTAAGCGGTCAAGAAGTCTCAATCTTAGCTTTAACTGATGGTTTGACCATTGTACCGCTGTTGCCTGCCCAAGACCATAAGGCGATCGGCAACGGCGACACGGGCCCCAACACTGGCGGGATGGGAGCCTACGCCCCTGCACCCATTGTCACACCTGCCCTGATGCAGCGGATTCAGACAGAAATTCTACAGCCGACCTTGACAATATTACAAAAGCGTGGTATAGACTACCGGGGTGTTCTTTACGCAGGTTTGATGATTTCCCCAGAAGGCGAGCCCAAAGTCTTAGAGTTTAACTGTCGCTTCGGCGATCCCGAAACTCAACCCATCTTGTCCTTGCTGGAAACGCCCCTCGAAGACATCATGCTGGCTTGTTGTCAACAGCGTTTAGGGGAATTCCCCGCCCTGAGTTGGAAACCGGGGGCGGCTGTTTGTGTGGTGCTGGCCGCTGGCGGCTATCCAGGGATTTATGAGAAAGGTAAAGTAATTACCGGGATTGAGCAAGCCGAAGCTTTGGGGGCGACTGTCTTTCACGCCGGGACTAAGCTGAAAGAGCAGCTAATTACTGACGGGGGGCGGGTTTTAGGGGTAACTGCGGTCGGCGAAACCTTTGAGGTTGCCATCAAAAAAGCTTACGCAGCCGTTGATTGTATCCAGTTTGAAGGGGCTTACTGCCGCCGGGACATTGGACACCGAGCGATGAAAAATTAAAATTTAATAATTAAAATTTAAAAATGTAACAATAAAGTCTGGATTTGCACTTGTCCTCTGGCAAGATATAAAAATCCAATTTTTTAATTTTACATTTTTAATTTTTAATTACCCAAATGCTGGCCTTCCTCAAAAACATCGGAGAAATAATAGCCCATTGGTGGTCGGAGTTTACTCTCCAGACGCGGCTGATGGCGGGAGCCACACTGGTAGTCTCCTTGATTATGAGCGGCCTGACCTTCTGGGCGGTCAACACCATTCAACTAGATGCCCACCTCAATGACACCCGCTACGGCCGCGATCTCGGTCTGCTGCTGGCTGCCAATGTCGCCCCTTTAATTGCCCAAAACGATCGCACAGAAGTAGCCCGCTTTTCCCGGCAATTCTACGGCAGCACCTCTAGCATTCGATATATCCTCTACGCCGACGATGCTGGCGAAATCTACCTCGGCTTACCCTTTTCTGAGTCAGAGGTAGAAACTTCTCTGACTCTCCGTCGCCGGATTCAACTTCCCGATACTTTTACCGCCAATCTTGAAGAGGTCAATTTCACCCCTGAGCCCTTAGTAAAGCAGCACTTAACTCCCGCAGGGGAAGTGACTGACGTATTTGTTCCCCTCGTCCACGAGGGCAAATATTTAGGAGTTTTAGCGATCGGCATTAATCCTAATCCTACAGCCGTCATTTCCTCAAATTTAACTAGGGATGTCACCTTAGCAGTGTTTGTCACAATTTGGGTGATGGTAATTTTAGGGGCAGTATTTAACGCTTTGACGATTACTCAGCCGATTAAAGAATTAGTTTTTGGCGTTAAAAACATTGCTTCCGGTAACTTTAAACAGCGAGTTGATTTGCCTTTAGGCGGTGAATTAGGGGAATTGATTTGTAGCTTTAATGAGATGGCTGAAAAGCTGGAAAGCTATGAAGAGCAAAACATTGAAGAATTGACAGCGGAAAAAGCTAAACTGGAAACCCTGGTTTCTACTATTGCTGACGGTGCGGTGTTGCTGGATGCTAATTTGTACATCATTTTAGTTAACCCGACCGCGCGGCGAATCTTTGGCTGGGAATATAAGAATGTAATTGGGGAAAATGTTTTAAATTACTTACCTGCGGAGGTACAGCTAGAGGTAGCTAGGCCATTGTATCAAATTGCTGGTGGCGATCGCGAAGGGGGAGAATTTCGCTGTTCGCTTACAGAACCAATTAATCGCACTGTGAGAATTCTTGTTACTACTGTAACTTTACATAAAGCACCGGGTTCAGAACCGCTGTGTAAAAGTTGTCTCCATGAAGAAAGAAATACCTGTACCGAGGCCCCGCGCCCCGATGCTTTTGAATGTTCCTTATACTTTGAAAGTGCTAAATCTCACCTTCCAGAAGAGTATCGAGACAACCTGAAAGGGATTGCGATGACGATACAGGATATTACTCGCGAAGTAGAACTAAATGAAGCTAAGAGTCAATTTATTAGCAATGTTTCTCACGAATTAAGAACGCCTTTGTTTAATATTAAATCATTTATCGAAACTCTCCACGAGTACGGGGAAGACCTCAGCGAGGCTGAACGTCGCGAATTTCTAGAAACGGCAAATCATGAGACTGACCGCCTCACTCGCCTGGTTAACGATGTATTAGATTTGTCGCGGTTGGAATCTTGCCGAATTTATCATTTTGACGGTGTTGATATTGCCCAAGCTGTAGAGCAAACCTTACGTACTTATCAACTCAATGCTAAAGATAAAGGTATTGAATTGATTCAGGAACTTGACCCGGATTTACCAGCGGTTTTAGGTCATTACGATTTGTTGTTACAAGTGTTTGCGAATCTGGTTGGTAATGCTTTGAAATTTACTCATTCGGGAGGGAAGATTGCGATTCGCGCTTCTCAGTTAGATGTGGAAGTAAGGGAGGATAAATATGAAGTTGCTAATGAGGAATCTTCCCCAGGAAACTATTCTCTATCACACGCAGTACCGCCTTCTAAGCTGGTGCGGATTGAGATTTCTGATACGGGAATTGGTATTGATGCAGAGGATCAAGAGGCAATCTTTGACCGTTTCTTCCGGGTGGAAAATCGGGTGCATACTTTGGAAGGTACTGGGTTGGGGCTTTCAATTGTGAGGAATATTATTGATAAGCATCATACTAAGGTGCATTTAGTTAGTGAGGTTGGGGTTGGTACTACTTTCTGGTTTGATTTAATGGTTTATCAGCAAAAATAAATAGGGTAATTGGTAATTGGTAATTGGTAATTGGTAATTGGTAATGGCTACAGGATTTATACAAATAGGACTTACGCAGGTCGTCGCAGAAACCGGGTTTTTGAGAGAATCTGTGGTCATAACGAAGTATTTTCGTCAAAAAACCCGGTTTCTTTGGTTGGGTACATAAACTCTGACAAAATATCTGTAACGCTGCTGTCCCGGCGGTTTCTTTACCGCCAAGATGGCGGCGTTACGTAAAGTGTCTAAGTGAAATACCCGGCCAGGTATCAATTGGCTGACTCGATTTAACAATCTGCATCCCCGCCTTGGCAAACCTCGCAAAAGCAGCATTCGCTTGTTCTGTAAAATCAATTATATCGGCAACAACAACGGGCGAAGTACAATCTTCTAGCAGATAAACTTTCTTAGCTAATTTAGAATCTCGTGCCATAATTTCTGTTAGCAAATCCTCAATTGTCCAAGCAACACAATGACTCTTAGCTTGTCCGGCAATAATTACCGTGTCATATTCCAGTAATTTCTGAATAAAAAGCAGATTTTTTTGAGCAATAGGACGACCATCTGCACTATCTAAAACTTCTGGCCGCAGGACTGAATAATTTTCTGTGAGGGGATTGCTACCTTTAATTTCAAAAAGAGTTTGGCTATTGCGGGCTATATTGTGAAAAAATATCGCTTCTTCAACTGCGGATACTAAGGCGTGTCCAATACCTCCTAACATGGAGTGATAGG
The DNA here is from genome assembly GCF_000180455.1 of Kamptonema sp. PCC 6506. Classification (NCBI taxonomy): domain Bacteria; kingdom Bacillati; phylum Cyanobacteriota; class Cyanophyceae; order Oscillatoriales; family Microcoleaceae; genus Kamptonema; species Kamptonema sp. PCC 6506. Next base: position 17,811 of record NZ_CACA01000107.1, on the reverse strand, counting down.
GCCAAATTGTGAGAGGATATTTACCGTTATCGCTCAGTTTTTGAACGTAGTGCAAGGCGTGTTTTTGCAAGGCTAAATAGTTTCCATCAGCGATGCTGTAACTGATAGCAGGATTCACTTTCCAGATGCCTGTTTGCACATCATTTAGTGTCACCATTGTAGCGGCTGGTACTGGGTGTTCTCCTGCGTCATTAATCCAAAATATCGGATGGAAAATTTGCATCGCTGTGTGGGTATCCATTGTAGGTGCAATGGCTGTAATTACACCTAAATTGCGATAAATAAATTCGCACAATCGCACGTTGTCATCGACCGCACCAGTACCAGAATGACCTGCAACAAATAATTCAAAGTTGGGAATACAAAAAGTGTTTTGGGCATCGATTATCATTAGACAAATGCGGGTTTTATCTTCTGCTGCTGGTCGGATGCTGTTTTGTTTTGCCCATTGTTTTGCATCTATTGCCCTGTTTTGATAGGGTACTCGCCAGACTTCTCCAACTTTTTTGGGGTCGAAGTAAGAAGGAATTTGTAGTTGAGTTTGTGCTGTCATTGTGATTTCCCTACAAACAACTGCTGCAATCCGCTATATATTAGTGTTATTGATACACCTCTAGCTTAGTGTCGATAAAACACATTGTCAAGAGTAGCTAGAAAAATTCCCAATCCCTAATTCCCATGACTTACACCTACGAATTTCCCAGACCTGCACTTACCGTCGATTGCGTCGTCTTTGGATTGGATGAAGACAACCTGCTAAAAATCATGCTGATTCAGCGGAAACTGCCACCTTTTCAGGGACAATGGGCTCTACCTGGGGGCTTTGTGCGGATTGAGGAAAACCTCGAAGCAGCGGCGCGGCGGGAATTGCGCGAGGAAACGGGCATTAAAAATGTATTTTTAGAGCAACTTTATACCTATGGTGATGTTAATCGAGATCCGCGCGATCGCGTTGTCACTGTCGCCTATTTCGCCTTAATCAATTTATCGGAGCACCCGATTGATGCCGCAACTGATGCGACAGATGCCGCTTGGTTTCCCGCTACTAAAAAGCCGCCACTTCCTTTCGACCACGAGCAAATTTTAGCAACAGCTCTTGCTAGACTAAAAGGCAAAGTTCGTTATGAACCCATTGGGTTTGAACTTTTACCAAAAAAATTCACCCTCACCCAACTCCAGAAGCTTTATGAAACAATTTTAGAGCAAAAACTAGATAAGCGAAATTTCCGTAAAAAAATTCTTAAAATGGAGCTTTTAGTAGCGCTAGATGAAACCGAAACCGGAGTTGCCCATCGCGCCGCAAGACTTTATAAATTTGACGAACGCAAATATCATAAATTAAAACAAAAAGGATTTAATTTTGAACTATAATCGGGGTCAATGCTTGCTAAGGAGGTAAAAGTAACATGATATCCAGCTTATGGGCTACTACCTTAAAATTAATCAACTCAATGCCCGCAAGAGCTTATCTTTTGACTGCGATCGTTATTTTCGCTATTTCGGGCTCAGTTATTCGTAAATTAACAGAAATAGGCGCTCAAAACTTAATTAATGGCAGGAATCCTATTTCATTTTGCAATGTTTTATTTGCAGGAAATATTTGTGCTTTGCTGGTTCTAATTTTCGTCTATTACCGACAATGGAATCTGCCTGCATTAAAACAGCTTTCTAGAAAAAATTGGCTAAGTCTAAGCGTAGTTGCTATCCTCGAAGGAGCTTTAGCGCCCACCTTAATTTTTACAGCTCTGGCTGTGACAATGGTCAATAATGTCATTTTGATCGGGCGCATCGAGCCACCTTTAACTTTAATTTTATCAGTATTATTGCTACGAGAACGAGTAAATCGGTGGGTTGTTGGCGGTGCAATTGCTTCATTTATTGGCGTTATTCTAACAATATTACTTCAAACTCCCGATGACAACATTGTAAAAATGGGAGGCGCTATTCATATAGGACAAGGTGAATTAATGACCGCTGGGTGGGCTGTATGTATAGCTATTTCCACTATTATTAGTAAAGCAAAACTTGGCCAAATACCGTTGGGAATATTTACCGTATTTAGAACATTTATAGGTACAATTATCTTTTTTGCAATTGTTATGGTGCAATATGGCCCAATTCATTTTATTGATATTTTCTCGCCTTTATTATGGCAATGGATGTTATTCTATGGAATTGTCATTGTTGTGGGTGGTCAATTATGTTTTTTTACTGGGTTAAAAAAATCTACCGCATCCGAAGTTTCATTAGCTAGCTCTTTTGGCCCCATTGCTGGAATTTTAGCCTCTTACTTAATTTTAGGAGAATTACCTAGCATTGCTCAATATATTGGTGGTACTGTTATTATGGCGGGCATCATATTAACCCAAATAGGAGTTGTTCGCCAAAGCACTAAAACTCCAGTTACAATGCAGAGTATTAGTGCTATGGAAATTGATAGAGAAGTTGGTTTTAAAGGAGTGTAAAACAATTTTTAAAAAATGCAAGATTTTCTCAATCCCCTCTTTAAGTTCAGTAAATTTTTCTGTCAACTAAGAGCATAAATTTATGTTAGAACAACCACCAAGTAGTGCAAATAGAACCATAAAAAATAGCGTTAAATTTTTCTTAATTGCCTCATTAGTTGCGCTCGTTAGCATTTTAGCACGAGCTACCAATATCCAAGAACTTTTAAGAAGCGGATTGATCTGGATTGAGCAGCTTGGATTTTGGGGGCCAGTAGCATTTATTGTTGTGTATAATCTAGCTACTGTTTTATTTATTCCCGGTTCTATCCTCACACTAGGAGGAGGCTTTATTTTTGGCATTGTTTGGGGTTCAATATATGTTTTTCTTGCCGCAACTTTAGGTGCTACTTTAGCTTTTTTGATCGGTCGATACTTATCTCGCAACTGGGTAGCAAAAAAAATTGAGAAGTACCCAAAGTTCAAAGCAATTGATGAAGCTGTTGGTCGAGAAGGATTTAAAATAGTTTTTTTAACACGCCTTTCTCCCATCTTTCCTTTCAATCTTTTAAATTATGCTTTGGGAGTAACGCAAGTTTCCTTAAAAGACTATGTTCTAGGTTCACTTGGTATGATTCCAGGGACTATGATGTACGTTTACCTCGGTTCTTTAGGGGGAGAAATGGCTATAATAGAAAGAGCCTGTTATGCTGTAAATAGCCAAGCATCCGCCGTAAATTTACTTATTAATGGGATCGGTTTGATTGCCACTGTTGCTGTCAGCCTTTATACAGCTAGGATTGCTCGTAAAAGTTTAGAAGCCAATATTTAATAGGAGAATTTGCCATGTCAAGCTCGAAAAGCAATCGCCTAAATATATCGCCAATGGATGTACACAACCAAAGATTAGTTTCTTATTTACATCCGCCAGATTGGGTAAATCCTCAACCAGTTAGCCGTTATAATTTAGTGGTAATAGGAGCTGGGCCAGCAGGATTAATCGTTGCCGCAGGTGCAGCAGGTTTAGGTGCAAAAGTTGCTTTAGTTGAAAAACATTTAATGGGTGGCGATTGTTTAAATGTCGGTTGCGTGCCGTCAAAATGTCTGATTAGTTCCTCCGTTATTGTTGCTAATATTAGAGATGCGAAGCGATTTGGCATTGGAGTTCCTGATAATATAGAAGTGGATTTTGCCGCCGTAATGGAAAGACTGCGGCGGTTAAGAGCAGGAATAAGTGATGTGGATTCAGCTCAACGCTATCAAGAAAAATTAGGTGTTGATGTTTTTCTAGGAGCGGGTCGTTTCTCCAGTGATGATACCATCGAAGTAGCAGGTAAAACTCTACGTTTTAAAAAGGCAGTAATTGCTACAGGTGCGAGAGCATTGCAACCACAAATTCCAGGTATAGAAGAAGCTGGATATCTTACTAATGAAACAGTATTTAACCTTACAGAACAGCCGAAACGTTTAGCAATAATTGGCGGCGGGCCCATTGGTTCCGAATTAGCTCAAGCCTTTCAGCGATTGGGTTCCGAAGTAGTGTTGCTACATAAAAATGCTCACATTTTAGACCGCGAAGATACTGATGCCGCAGAAATTGTTCAGCAGGCTTTTATCCGAGAAGGAATTCAGCTAATTTTACAATCTAAAATTAAGAGGATTGAGCTAACAAACGCAGGTAAAGTTATCTATTATCAATCCCATAACCAGGAAGATGCAATCACTGTTGATGAAATTCTAGTTAGTGCGGGACGTTCCCCGAACGTGGAAACCTTAAACCTTGAAGCTGTCGGCGTTAAATACGATACAAAAAGTGGGGTGTTTGTCAATGACAACCTGCAAACCAGTAATCCTCGTATTTATGCTGCTGGCGATGTTTGCATGAACTGGAAATTTACTCATGCTGCTGATTTTGCCGCCAGAATTGTCATTCAAAATACTCTATTTTTAGGACGTAAAAAACTTAGCGCTTTGACAATGCCTTGGTGTACTTACACAGACCCGGAGATTGCTCATGTAGGAATGTATGAGCAAGAAGCTAAGGAAAAAGGGATTGAGATAAATACATTTTTTATTCCTTTTAGTCAGGTAGATAGAGCTGTTACTGATGGGGAAGAAGAAGGATTTGTAAAAATTCACGTCAAGAAAGGTAGCGATAAAATTTTAGGTGCAACAATTGTGGCTAGAAACGCCGGCGAAATGATTAGCGAAATAACTCTGGCAATGGTTAACAATATTGGTTTAGGAAAAATTGCTAGCGTGATTCATCCTTATCCAACTCAAGCGGATGCAATTCGCAAAGCTGCGGATGCTTACAATCGTACTCGGTTGACACCTTTTGTAAAAAAACTGTTTTCTCAGTGGCTAACTTGGACGCGATAGGTGTTAATAAGTATATGAATAAATTAAAGGTAATAATGTCATTATAAGCCTAACAATTTCATTGCGAGCGAAGCGAAGCAATCGCATAGCATCGAGATTGCTTCGCTCTGAACTTATTAGAAATCACCTTCAGCGACCTGAAATACAGTCAAACCTAATGACCTCCACATATCAACAACTTGCTGACGGTCATCCAAGACAAAACGAATATTAAATTTTCCTGCGATATGTTGGCGGTAAAATTCCTCCTTAATAATCGAATCTTTCCGCTGGTCTCCATTCTTTCGCATATAAATATTAGTATATTTTACCTCATATTGCTGCAACCATTTTTCAGTTTGAGGTTGATAGTTATCTGTGCGACCCGATAGCACGATAACATTAATACTTGACTGCCACTTGCGAACAGTTTCAAGCACTGGTTGATTCGGTAAATCGCGTTCGCAATTAGACGCATCATACGGATTTCTACCATTTAGTAAAGCTAATGTACCATCCATATCAACTATGATAGCATCTGGGAGTTCGGGGTTATATTCTGGAGGCGGTACGGGAACGCGGAGGTATTTATTATACATTTTCATAATTACATCTTTGCCAACTGAATTGAGTCTTTTTAAATCGCGTTTAATACATTCTTCTAGAGGAACCTGGAGAAAAGAATCATTAACTTCAACGACAGCTTGACCTTTAACTAGCGCTTTGATATGTTCGATATGCGGCCCAAAGTTGGTATCGTCAACAATCACATTTTTACCAGATTCTAGGGCCATCAAAATTGCGGCATCTCGGAGTTGAAGAATAAACTTTTCATTGGCGGGAGACCAATAAGAAGCGTGAGCCATTTCTCGCAAAAGGTCTTTATTTGTTCGCACCCATCTACCGGGTTCTGATAACAGTAGGTCATTAGCAAATTTAGATTTTCCAGAAGCGGGTAAACCCACAAGTATAATGACTCTTTTCATAGTAATTGGTAATTGGTAATTGGTGATTGGTAGTGGCTGGTTATATTTTGCTAGTAATCACTAACCACTAACTACTAACTATTAACTAACTCATCAAGTTTAGCAATTGGGAATGTGTATTATCATTATAACCCCAGATTAATGTATTCTAACCCTAAAAGTTCCTCTGCTTTCTGAATAGTAGCATTACGTAAAGATTCTTTGACGCTAGCAATTTTTCCAGACCTCAAAGAAAACAAAATCCCAGAATAGGGTAAGTGCTTGATAGCTAAGGCGAAATCTTTCTGGTTTTCGATATGTTGATATTGCCGATAAACTTCCTCTACTTCTTGAATTAAAGATAGATATCTATTTTTAACTTTCTCGTAAAGTTCTGTCCACTCAGGGAAATAAGATAAAAACTCCTCTCCTTCATTTGTTAGTATAATCTCGATCATTCTGCGGGTAGAAAATCCTTCCCTAAGATGAGAAATTGCGACATATTGGGGAGACTTAACTTTGACTCTGTTGAAGTTACCATCGCAGATGATATATCCTTCAGAATTCATCGGATCTAAATGTTCAGCAGCTTTGATAACTTCTGTCCAGCTAGTTAAAGGATAGGATGCAACTAATTCCCATCCATATTTTTCTGTCCAAATACTAGGGTCAGACTCTAAAAGTGTTTGAATATTTCTCACTCCATGTAGTATAATTTGATTGTCTTTTTGCTGAACAACTATCCGGTTGTAAGGAGTCATTAATTCAAAGATAAAACATTGCTCAGTTTCTTGCGGTAACTGATATCCTAGTTCGTTCCAAACTTTCCAGAATAGTTCCGCAAAAGTAAAGCCAAAACCGTTAACTTCACCGCTAGCGTCAGGAGTGCCGCTAGTTTGTACTCTCCACTCGCCATCGTAGAAATAAATAACAGTGAGAGAACCGTCTAGTTTTTCATACACTTTGGCACTACTCCAGTCAATCGGAGTAGCATGAATTTCCCCATAATTAAAGAATTTGTTATAAGGATAAGAAATTATTTGCCAATCTTGAGATGAGTCTAAGATAATACCTCGGCACTGCTGGACTATTTTTTCACCCAGAGGAGATTCAATCTGGGAGTATTTCAGACAGACGAGGTGAGGATATTTCTGATGTCGGGATAATTTGATATGATAAGTGCTGCATAAGCTATCTAATCCATGCTGACGCAAATAATCTTGTAGTTCCATGATGATTTTCTAAAGGGGAACGTACTATTTATTATCTATTATGTGGTAACGAAAGGCAATGAAAGAGTTGAGAGGTAATTACCTCTCCTTTCTACCTGAAAATCTATTATGCTCCCGTATTTAATAGTATCATTATCAATAGTTTAAGGCAATGGGTGTAAAAAAGTTAGGACTTACGCAGGTCGTCCCAGAAACCGGGTTTTTGAGAGAATATGTCGGTAACAACGAAGTATTTTCGTCAAAAAAACTGGTTTCTTTAGTTGGGTGCGTGAGTTCTGAAAGTATACTTTTTAGGTAGTAAGGAGTAAACAAATGAAGACTAGATTGCTGATTTTGGGAAGTTATGCGTGTTTGTTAAGTGCTCTGGCGATGCCATCTGGAGTTCTTGGTTTTGGGGAATTGGATAGAGAATCACTAAATCGGGTAGCAGATATCCCGGTAGTAAGCAACTTAATTGCCCAAGCGGATGCTACTGTTCCCATTGGTCAAATTTTGCCACAATTAAAAGGTAAGACGCAAGTACCAATTTTTCTACCCAGTCAGGTTCCTTTTTCACAAAAGCTTTACTTTCATCCTCAAGCGAGGGCGGATGGTTATAGTGTTTATATAGATTATACTGCTAATTGCCGAGGAACTACTGCTTGTAGTGCTGGTGGAATTGGAGCTCAAAAAGGTGGTGAATTTACGGAGAGAATGGAAGGGGTAACGAAGACCTTAAAAAACATTCAATTGGCGAAGGGAACTAAGGGCGTTTTTCACAATGGTTGTGGGGCTTACTGTACTGCTTCAGTTGAATGGAAATTTCAGGGAGTTTTGTATACGGTAGCACTTAAGAATGGGCGGGAAGCAAATGCGGTAAAAATTGCCAATTCTGCTATTGAAGCCGGGCGGCGTTAAGTTTTGAATAAAGGCTTGTTTCTAAATACTAAGTTCTAAGCTTGTGTCTAGTAAACAAGCTTTTTTAGTTGAGATTGTTTAAAATTGCAGGAAGATGTTATAATTAGGAGACTTACAAATTGCTCCGGTAACGTCGCCCTCTGGGGGGAATTGAACCGCCTAGAGGGTGGCGTTACCAACAATTAGAGAACAAGTTGGTTGGTATAAAAATTGCGTTCAACTTATTTATTAGTAACTCATGGTAGCCGCGATCCTAGACCACAATTAGGTCTGGAAAAGTTAGCTAAATTGTTGTCTGAACGTTTGGCTGTATTGGCAAATTATTCCCAAAACTCGCCTGTTGTGGGAACTGCTACGCTGGAATTTGGATCGAGTTCATTACACGAACAAATCTGCCAATTTGGGGAATATACCCTATCTCTTGGGTTACAGGATGTGCAAGTTTTGCCGATGTTTTTATTGCCGGGAGTTCACCTTCAGGAAGATATACCGACAGAGGTAAAAATCGCACAGCAAATAATAGGCGAAAAGGTGATAATTAACTTGCGATCGCATTTGGGTTCCCAGAGCGCAAGTTTAACTAACTGGGTCGCAGGGCAGATGACATCTGCTAGAATGCAGGCATGGATTTTACTATCTCACGGGAGTCGCCGCACGGGTGGGAATTTGCCTGTTGAGGAAATAGCCGCTAAAGTTAACGCGGTGACTGCTTATTGGTCTGTACCGCCGAGTTTGGAAGCACAAATTACAAGTTTAGTTCACAGTGGACATCAGCAAATAGGGATTGTGCCTTATTTTTTATTTGAGGGGGGAATCACTGATGCGATCGCGCAAAAAGTGGAACAACTAAAGCAGCAGTTTCCACTTGCTGAATTGCATCTGACTAACCCTCTGGGAGTAAGTGTAGAATTAGCAGATTTGATTCGAGATTTGATTGAAAAATGAACCTTACCAAGCTAAACAAAAAGGAGAATAACTGTTTGGGAAAAGTCTATTTAGTCGGTGCGGGGCCAGGAGATCCTGGTTTGATGACATTGAAGGGTAAAACTCTGTTAGAGTGCGCTGATGCTGTTATTTATGATGCCTTAGTCAGTCCCCAAATTTTGGCGATGATTAATCCGCAAGCAGAGCGAATTGATGCTGGCAAACGCATGGGTCGCCATTCGCTATTGCAGGAAGAAACAACTCAGTTATTGATAGAAAAAGCTCAAGTTCACGCGATAGTTGTACGGTTAAAAGGCGGCGATCCGTTTATTTTTGGTCGCGGTGGCGAAGAGATGGAAGAGTTGCTGAATGCTGGCGTACCTGTGGAAGTTGTACCGGGAGTGACTTCTGGGATTGCCGCGCCTGCTTATGCGGGAATTCCTCTAACTCATCGACTTTACAGTTCTTCGGTGACGTTTGTAACCGGTCACGAGATGGCGGGGAAATATCGGCCGGAGGTGAATTGGAGTGCGATCGCACGCGGTTCAGAGACGATTGTGATTTATATGGGAATTCACAATTTGACTTATATTATTGACCAGTTGACAGCAGCAGGATTGAGCGCGGATACTCCGATCGCTTTGGTACGATGGGGGACGCGGCCGGAACAGGAAGAATTAATCGGTAGTTTGTCTACAATTGGGGAGAAAATGAACGCCGCTAAGTTTGCTGCACCCGCGATCGCAGTTATTGGCAATGTCGTTAAGCTGCACGCTGTGTTGTCGGAATGCCGTTAACTTTGTAGGGTTGGTGCTGCTTTAATTGATAACGAGAAATTGATAACCAGAGTGCGATCGTCCTTAGCGATTGAGGCTACTAATGTGCTGTGCTGCATAGCGATCGCTTGCAAAATTAGAAAGATGTTGGCGTAGCCAATGCGAAGGGATTACGCTGATAAAAGCCTTTTCTATGTAAATCAGGACTTACGCACCAGTGAGAAGAGTATTGAGTATTTTTACGCCAAGGGTTCTAAGCACTTTGGCGTTTACTATAGTTTCTAAATTTTTCAGCTATAATCAATGATTATTATGAATTTGGTATCCAGCCATGAATAATAATGTTGACCATCAAGAAATAGGGCGGACTGATACTACTTTGGAGGGGGCAGCACATTTATTATTTGCTGTGGGAGGTGGGGCGAAAACTTAGTATGGATATAGAAGGATAAAGTTAAATTTAGGGCGCAATTGTGGAGCCAAGTTATATCCAGAAAAGTCAAGAACTATATAATCTTGCCGAGCCGGAGTATGAACGGTATTATTATAATGAGGATAGTGGTGGGTTTGTACTGCTCCATCAAGGTCATAACACCAATCATTCTGAGTTATTTGTGGCTCTTGTCTTTGCCAGACTTGGGAGGAGGGTGAAGCTATTAAGTGAGCAAGCACCATCAGGAGTTAAGACACCTGATGCTGAGATTGATGGAGAAATCTGGGAGTTTAAGGAATTAAGTGCAGAGGCAGTTAATATCGGTAACGCATTTCAACGAGGGGTGGCTATTGCCAAAAAACGCGCTCCGAATCTAGGATATCATATAAATACGACAGTTGAGATTAAAGAGGTCAATAAAGGACTGGCTAGAGCGCTAGTTTGGGATACAGAAAAGCTGCTGAAAAGAATTGAATTGATTTTTAATGATGGAACAGTTCAGACATTGACTAGGGAGGAATTAGATCGTGGACAAAATTTTCGATAGCATCAAAGAAAGAATAGAGTTGGGGTTGAAAAACAATATTCCTGTCGAATCAAGGTTGATGATGGCAGGAGAAATTGTCTATGCAGCAGAGAGACAAGATTTAACGCCAAAAGAAGCGAGAAGCTTGGAAGAATTACTAGGTTTATCGGCTATTATTAAGGATTATTCAGCAGTTAGAGAGCAGGCTATTTTTGGGGAGTTTATTGAAGACTAATCATTTAGATTCAAAAAGAAAGTATTAGAGGTGGAGTATCTTTGGTAGCGGTCTAGATAGCCAAAAATGGGTTAAATAGCTACTAGACAAATATGCCGGAGAGGTTTAAGAGTTAATGGCATTAACTCCAAATAAACACCGCTTTTATCAACGGGGAGCAAGGTCGCAACCCAGATTCAGTCTAGCTCTTAGCTCTCTTTATTACCCCCTCAGCTCGAAGAGCCAGCAAGGAAACTAATGCGAATTTCATTTGATCTTGATGATACTCTTATTTGTTATCAGAAAAATATTCCATCTGAACCCAATCGGATACCATTTTTTTTCAAGGCGTGGATTAATGAACCGTTGCGGTTAGGGTCATGCAAATTGATGAAACAATTGAAGCAATACGGGTGTGAAATATGGATTTACACATCTTCGTATCGCTCCCCTTGTTTAATCCGCTTGTGGTTGCGTTTTTATGGCATTCATATAAGAGGGGTTATTAATCAGGCTGTCCATAATACCTATCTACGTCGCAATTCAGGCTATCAGCGGGTAAGTAAGAACCCTAAAGCCTTTGGTATCGATCTTCATGTGGATGATTCTGAAGGAGTAAGATTGGAAGGGGAAAAGTATGGTTTTGAAGTTGTTGTGATTTCCCCAGAAGATCGCAATTGGAATCTAGCAGTTCTTGAAGCTGTCCGAAATGCGAGCGCCCTTAGCGATTGAGGCTACTCATGTGCTGTGCTGCATAGCGATCGCCTGCTGCGCCACCCTGGGGTGCAATCTCCTCAATTCGTTGCAATTCCTCCTCAGTAAAAGTAATCTCCCCTGCTGCAACATTTTCCTCCAAATAAGTGCGGCGTTTGGTTCCCGGTATCGGTACAATATCCTCACCCTTCGCCAATAACCAAGCTAAAGCCAGTTGACTAGCACTTACTCCTTTTTCCGTTGCGATCGCCTTCAATAGTTCCACCAACTCCAGATTTTTGTAGAAATTTTCACCCTGAAATCGAGGCGAATTGCGGCGATAATCATCGGGTGCTAAATCATCGGGGTGCTTAAATGCGCCTGACAAAAAGCCCCGTCCTAGCGGACTATAGGCAACAAAACCCATGCCTAATTCCCGCACAGTGGGCAAAATTTCATCTTCTACATCGCGACTCCACAGCGAATATTCAGTCTGCAAAGCCGTAATTGGATGTACGGCAAAAGCCCGCCTAATTGTGGCTGGCGCGGCTTCTGACAGACCCAGGTAACGCACTTTACCCTGTTGTACTAACTCTGCCATTGCCCCTACTGTATCTTCGATCGGCACAGTGGGATCGACGCGGTGCTGGTAATACAAATCGATCGTATCAATACCTAGCCGTTTTAAAGACGCATCGCAGGCTTGATGCACGTACTCAGGTTTACCACTTATTCCCAACCAGCCGCCATCTGCACTGCGGACATTGCCAAACTTAGTGGCTAATATTACTCGATCGCGGCGATCGCGAATTGCCCGTCCGACTAACTCTTCATTAGTAAAAGGGCCGTACATATCCGCTGTATCGAGGAAATTAACGCCCAAATCGAGAGCATGGTGAATAGTTGCGATCGCCTCATTTTCATCGCGACCGCTGTAAAATTCTGACATCCCCATGCAGCCGAGTCCCAGTTCTGAAACCACAAGCCCTTGATTGCCCAGTTTTCTTGTTTTCATAAATGCTCTTTACAGAATGGGTAACATCTATTTTAGCTTGGCGATCGCTGCGATCTATAGCAACCGCTAAGGCGGTTACGATGCTCAGGGCTAGGGGCTAGGGCTTTTTTCTTGCCTCGTTGTATCCTAGAAAATAGGTAAAAAATAGGCAATTGCCTACAGCAGTGCGCTCCGCGCAATCGCAAACACTTAACGCTCATGAACCCAGGAGACTTAAGTAACGAACAGTGGGAGACGTTAACACCGCTACTTCCCCCACTCAAACCCCGAACAGGTAAACCCAATCGCGACCACCGACAAGTGGTGAACGGCATTCTCTGGATACGAGCGAACAGGAGCCCCCTGGCGAGACCTACCAGAACGTTATGGAAAATGGGAAAGTGTGACCACAAGGTTCTATCGGTGGCAAAAAGCCAATATTTGGCAGCAACTCTTAGAACGTCTGCAAGCCTCGGCCGATCGAGAAGGAAACTTAGATTGTCCGGTTCATTACATGGAACAAGGAGCAGTAAGCGCGTTCGGGTGCAGGTCATCTGCGTCTACGTCCGCAAAGAGTCGTAGGAGATAAAGGCTACACAGGTCGTCGCATCCGTAGTTATTTCACAGAGGCGAGGTATCCGTTTTACCATCCCACGACTGTCAAATGAACCCCGTCAAGGTTCTTTTAGTCGTGAAATCTACCGTCAACGTAACATTGTGGAACGTGCTCTCAACCCACTCAAGCAATGAAGACGTATTGCTAGCCGATATGAGAAGTTGGCCGCAAATTATACAGCTATGATTACGATCGCCTGCGTTCTGTTGTGGTTGTAGTTTGAAAACACGCCCCCCTAGCCCCTAACCGCCTTGGCGGTTGCATATCTCAAAAACAATGATTGTTCTCGGCTATTTAGTCATTACTCTGCTGGTTTTCTGCATTTGGTTCGCAAAGTTTTGGGGCGATACTACCACCCCAAAGGATGACCGCATATCTTGGATAGCTTTAGCGATTGGCCCTCTGTTCTGGCCTATAGTTTTACCGTTCTCAATTCTGGAATTGGCTAGTAAAAAGAGTCAAGCGCAGAAAATAGTAGAGGATGACGAAATTCCAGAAATTATGGAGGGCGATGATGGCGCTAGCGACCATCCGCATCCGATAGTAACCCATTCTCCATCAGAATAATATAAATGTCGGTATGCCTTAAGGTAGGTTTCAGATTCGTGCTTAATACTACATTTAAGACAATTAAGCGCTGCTAATTCCTGAAGTTGCGAGTATTAAGGCGATAGCTGAGTGCCAGATCAAGGTTTCTCTACTCACTCTTTCCAGAATCTTTCTTTAGTCGGATACCGAATAAATGCTAAAGGAGGGATTATGAAGTTGGTAATTGGTAATCGCTGGTAATTGACCGCAGCGCTAACCCAATTAAAAACTGCTAGAGAACGATTACTGTTTTAATAACCAGGGGTTCTTAAATGAATACAATGTCTGATAAGCCAATTTATCGAGTGCTGAATGCTTTGTCAATCCTAGCGCTGACATACTATGCAGCTACTTCACTTCATTATATTTTTGAGAGCGAAGCGGCTATTAAACTCTCTAGCTATGAGACAGCGACTTCAACCCTACTAACAGGAAAATAGGGAGTAGAAGAGGCAGATAAATAATTTTCACAGGACAATTTAACTGGTGCGTGTGGAGCAAATTTAACTTGAGACTGGTGTAATATCTTTTCACCAGAAAATGAATTCCCTCCCCAGATGTCAATGCTCGAAAGTGTTTTTTCTCGACCAGAAGCTAGTTTTGTGAGACTGTTAGCACTGCAAATCGAGGAAATAGTTAAGTAATATATTGAAAACCATTATAATTTTAAGGCCGATCTAGCTTAACTTATAGCCCTATCTCATTCTAGTCTGGCTGAGCAAACAGGAGCGATCGCGCTAAAAATCTCTCAGTAAGAGCTACGGGTAGGATTTGTAGCAATATATACTTTTATAGTTGTGGATACTGTGGAAATTACTGAGGGGACAGTATCCAGAGGTATAATTCCTAAGCTTGTTGCGTCAACTTTGGCCTAACGCTCAACCGCAGTTTTGACTTTTGCTCCAGAATTTGCGTAACAATCAGTCATACTACTTGACTTTTCTTGATATTTTTCCTTTAATAAAGCAAGTTAGTTAAAAAGCTTGTGGATGCACAGGTTAACAACCAACTAAGCAAATTGTCAAACTTTCTGGCAATTTACAATTGAAAAAATTGTCGTAGGAGGGGAACTATTTTTTCGGTTGCACGGTCTGTCAAAAACAGAGTCCAGTGTTTATTCGCGTTCCTGTTCTAAGCAAGTATTTACAATTACTTGCCTTTTAAGTAGGTGAAGGCAGCGCGATTCATCCAGGGGGGAGCGATGAGACCAAAAACCTTCCTCTGTAAGATCCGGCTCTTGTTGTAGTTAAAATCACTAGCCTTGCTCGTGATGTCTATGATAGACTCGCATTCATCTAAGTGGATTATTTTGGTTAGGAGGAGAGAGTTGTGGAGTCGAGAGTCCAGTGTAGAAAGCATTCCAGCTTCGCTACTGAACGGAGCAAGGAATTGCCTCCGGCCCCAAGGCTCTCTAATGACAAGTTAAATTACGTGACAGCTTATACCAGCCGGGTCAATGAGGGTCTCAACCGCTATCCGGTTTGATTTTTTGAATCCCACTGGAGGGAAAAGTGTATTGTAGAAAAATGATTCTTGCAAATCTTAAGGAGGAGTGTAAATGACACAGGTAACTAACCCTACTCAACCGGCGAGTTCAACGCCCAATGCTCAAGGTGGTCTTGATATTGTAGGCGTAGCCGGCGATAACAGACTAAGTGGCAGCTCAGGCAGCGATAGCATCCAAACCTTTGGCGGCAACGATCTGATCAATGCTGGTGCTGGCAACGATTACGCAGCTACTAGCACTGGCAGCGATACCGTCGTAGCAGGCTCTGGCAACGATACTGTCTACGGCGGCAAAGGCAATGATGTCGTTGACGGTGGAGACGGTAACGATTTTGTCGTTGGCGGCTTTGGCGGAGACACGCTTTCTGGCGGCGGTGGCGATGACGTGATTTACGCTGACGATCTAGGTCGCCCTGGTAATATTTCTGGAGGCGCTGACAATTTAAGCTGCGGCACCGGCTCTGACCGAGCCTTTGGTCTGGTAGGTGAAGACATCATCAGCGGTGATGACGGCAACGATACCGTCTATGGCGGTAAAGGTGGTGACACGATCAATGGCGGTGCTGGGAATGACTTCCTGGCTGGCGATCGCGGAGCTGACATCCTGACTGGTGGTACTGGTAATGATACATTCGCCTTTACTGCTCAGGCTACCGGTACTGGCATAGACACGATTACTGACTTCACTCCCGCAGAAGATAAGATTGCACTTGCTAAGGCTGCCTTCGGTGGTCTAGGTGGTACTTTCGATCCGACAGAGTTTGTAGTCCAGGCTAACTTCAACCCGAATGCTCCGGGTAGCACTGCTAACAAAGTCATCTACGACCCCAACAGCGGTTTGTTGTACTACAACACTGGCAACGGAGTTCAAGCCTTGGCTCAACTGCAAGGTGGACTTACTATCACTTCCAGCAACTTCGAGTTGTTCTAAAACGGCTTTTGAAGATGAGGATAGTCCTGATGTACTCCAAAAGGCTATCCTCACTTATCCAAGAAATCCAATTATGACGATCAGTGTGCGAGAGCTTGAAACTCTATGCACACTTTCTTATATGTTTTAGAAATAGGGCTTATGCGATGTTATAATCGATTTAATTTGTCACTTATATATTGACGGCGGACATAAAAAATGGTATGGAGTTTGATAAACGTTGGATAGTTCGCGATCGCTACGGCAATGATATTTATTTAACCTATGATGAAGTCAGCGATACCCTGACAATTTCCTTTGCATCAGGCGTACCAGCAACCGGAATAGAATTGACGGATCATATACTATTACGTATCAGCAAAACTGAACGCAAAGCCATCAGTATTGTTCTTTTTGAATACTCTGTATTAGCTCAAAAAACAGAGATCGGAATCAGGAGTTTCCCCATTGCAGCAGGATTATCGCGACTAGCAAGAGAAATGCAAGAAATTGTCTTTGAAATATTACTGCAAAAACCAGTATGTGATTTTTTGCATCTCTCAGCTTACACGCTGTCACTGGTGGAAACAATTCCAATAATTTCTCTGCAACATATCCGAGTGGCCATGAGTGAAGTATAATTGCTCAAAAAGAAGGGAGGGTGTTTGAGCGTTGAGCGAGCGATTATTGGCATGAAAATTGAAGAATCTATTAAACAAGCTCAAACTTATTTGGCTCAGGGAAATGTGACAGGGGCGATCGCGATTTGTCAACAAGTCATTGAGCAACAGCCGGATGCGATCGCAGCTTACATGATTTTGGGAGAGGCCCTAGAAGCTCAAGGCGAGCCGACGGGAGCCAGAGACGCTTATACTAAAGTGCTAGAACTCGATCCCCAGTTTGCCCTTGCTCATGCTTACTTAGGTCAATTATATGCAGAATATTGGTGGTTGGATGAAGCTGCTTACCACTACCAGCAAGCTCTGATCCTTAAACCCGACTGGTCAGAGGTACACTACAATCTGGGGAATGTATTTCAGAAGCAGGGAAATTTACCGGGGGCTGTTGGTAGCTACCGCGCGGCGATCGCTCTCAGGCCAAATTATGCTGATGCTTATTATAATTTAGGTCTGGTTTTTGACCAACAGAATGAGTTAGGGGCGGCCGTTGAAAGCTATGCCCAGGTAATTGCGATCGCGCCTAAATATGTGAAAGCATACAGTAATTTGGGCTGTACTCTGGTTAAACAGGGGAAATTTGAAGAGGCGATCGCGATTTATCAACAAGGAATTGCCGTCAAGCCAGACTGGGCTACTCTCCACAATAACCTCGGTCAAGTGCTGCTAGAGAAAAAGCCAGAAGATGCGATCGCCGCCTACCGTCGAGCCCTTGAACTCGAACCTGACATGGAGTTGGCTCATTATAACTTAGGTAAAGCTTGGCAAATGCAAAGCCGCCACGAACAGGCCGTCTCATGTTTTCAGCGAGTAATAGAACTCAACCCCAATTACATTTCAGCTTATACTGACTGTGGTTTTTCTCTGATGGCACTGGGGAAAATTGCCTCAGCAATGCCCTATTTTCACCAGGCGATCGATCTTAAACCTGAATTTGTTGAGGCTTATTGTGAATTGGTAGAGGCGAGGGCGATCGCATCTAGTCAAGAACAAGATGAATTACAACAGGCGAATGCTGCTTGTTATCTATTTCTCAGAGCACTAATGGGGCCGAA
>NZ_CACA01000108.1:0-17742 GCF_000180455.1 Kamptonema sp. PCC 6506 | reverse complement strand
TACTCATGCTATTCGTAAACTTGTAGAAAAAGCCCTCTACATTAAGCGGTTGACTCCTGATATCGAAAATGAGATCAACTACGAGCTGACTAGGGTAGGTTACATCTCTGATGTTGACTTTGAGGCGCTAGAGTTATTGATGGATGAGATGGATGCGGGTCGGATTCAATTGGTACCTAGTTCTTAGCGGCAGGTGAAGGGGAGGTAATGAGAACGTTTTCCTCTTACCTGGGGTTGTCGTCCATAGCTTTTTTGAGAAAAATAACTTACCTTGGCGGTAAACTGTCATTGGTGCTTTAGAGTCACCCAGCCCTCTATTTTACATTGCCATGCAGTTTGCCAAGCGCTTAGAAAAAATACCGCCTTATCTGTTTGCTGAGATTGACCGAAAACGGGATGAGCTTGTCGCCAAAGGGGTTGATATCATTAATATGGGAGTTGGCGACCCTGACAAGCCTACTCCGGCTCATATTGTCCAGGCAATGCAGGAGGCGATCGCAGACTCTTCTACTCATAATTATCCTCCCTACCAAGGTACGAAAGATTATCGGCAAGCGGTGGTAGCGTGGATGGAACGCCGATTTGGAGTTAAAGATTTAAACCCTGACACGGAAGTTGTTTCTTCCATTGGTTCTAAAGAGTCGATCCACAACACTTTTTTGGCTTTTGTGGAACCGGGAGACTACACCCTGATTTCTGACCCTGGTTATCCAGTATATCGCACATCGACGATTTTTGCGGGGGGCGAACCCTATCCGATGGCGCTGACAGCGGCGAATGGATTTTTGCCAGATTTGAGTGCGATTCCTGAAGAGGTAGCGACTAAGGCTAAGTTGATGTGGATTAACTATCCTAACAACCCAACTGGTGCGATCGCAACTTTGGCAGATTTCGAGAAGTTGGTAGCCTATTGCAAAAAGTACGATATTTTGCTCTGCCATGACCACGCTTATTCGGAGATGGCTTACGATGGTTATAAGCCGCCGAGTGTGTTAGAAGTTGAGGGTGCAAAGGACATAGCAATTGAATTTCACAGCTTGTCTAAATCTTACAATATGACTGGCTGGCGCGTTGGTTTTGTAGTCGGAAATGCAACAGGAATTAAAGGATTAGGTCAAGTTAAGACTAATGTAGATTCAGGAGTTTTTAAGGCAATTCAACGAGCTGCGATCGCAGCCTATTCGACTACGGAAGCCGAATTACAAGCGGTGATGTCAGTTTATCAAAAACGCCGTGACATTATCGTTAAAGGTTTGCAATCTTTAGGTTGGCCGATTGAGCCACCGAAGGCTACGCTTTATGTGTGGGCCCCTGTACCCAAGGGTTATACTTCAACTGAATTTGTCAGTTTGTTGTTAGAGAAGTGCGGGATTATTGTGCCTCCTGGGAATGGTTACGGTGCAGCGGGTGAAGGATTTTTTCGTATTGCTTTGACGGTTGCTGATGAGCGGATGTATGAGGCAATTGAGCGGATGAAAGAAGCTGGAATTCGCTATTCTTGATGTTTGTTTACCGCAGATGAAAGCCGAAAGGCAAATTTTTTCGATGATTTGTGTTGATTAGGGTGATTCTGCGGTTTTTGGCAATTGATTCGCAACTCCTCAGATTGCTTCGTGCCTCGCAACTGATGTAAAATAGGAGTTATTGCCACTTGTGCAATATATAGCAACTGCTTTTGTAGGTTAGGGCTACGATGCTCAGAACTAAGGACTAGGGAAAAAAGGGGAAAGAAAATAAAAGTAAGGGCTTCGCCGCAGCTCATTTTTTCCACCCTTGATTCTCTTCCTCTTCTTCCCTTCTTTCCTTCTTCCCCTAGCCCTGAGCATCGTAGCCCCTAGCTATATCAGGTCAAATCAACTAAGAAAAAAGCCACAGAGCGAAATGGTAGCACAAATGTCAGCACGACTGTTATTAGTAGATGACGAGCCTGGATTGCGGGAAGCAGTACAAGCTTACTTGGAAGATAGCAACTTTAATGTTGACGTTGCCAGCAATGGGCGCGAGGGATGGGAACTACTGCAAAAAAATCCCCCTGATTTAGTAATTTCTGACATCATGATGCCCCAAGTTGACGGCTATCAATTTCTTTCGCAAATGCGCGAAGACCCTCGATTTAAGGCAATGCCAGTCGTGTTTTTGACCGCTAAAGGGATGACAACAGACCGCATCCAAGGTTATCAGGCTGGTTGCGACGCTTATATTTCCAAACCTTTTGACCCTGATGAGCTCGTGGCAATTGTCACCAATTTGTTAGTACGGCGGGCCGCCGCCAAGGAGTCTGGCGAAAATACAGAAACTCCTGATATTACAGCTTTGGCGAATCAGATGGCGAGAATAGAGTCATTCTTGACAGGACGCTCTGCGATCGCGCAATCTCCATCACCAATTAAAATAGATTTAACTCCGCGAGAACAAAGCGTTTTAGATTTAGTCGCCCAAGGCTTAATGAATAAGGAAATAGCCCGTCGCCTAGAAACCAGCGTTCGCAATGTAGAAAAGTACGTTAGCCGCCTATTCACTAAAACTGGTACCAATAGCCGCACCGAGTTAGTCCGCTACGCTCTCGAACATGGCTTAACTAAATAGGGGCTAGGGGCTAGGGGCTAGGGGCTAGGGGAAAAGAGGGGCTAGGGGCTAGGGGAAAAGAGGGGCTAGGGGCTAGGGAAGAAGGGGAGAAGGGGAGAAGGGGAAGAAGGGAGAAGGAAGAGGGGAAAGAGAATAAAAGTAAGGGCTGCGGCGCGATCGCGCTTGCCGAAGGGTGCGACGATTTAGAATGTCCTCATGGTCTTGGGGCTTGCAGTAACAGGCGATCGCACTTTTAAATCTATAGCACTTAAGCATTACTTACGTAACGCCGCCGTCTCGACATTATCCTTAAAGTCGAGACGGCGGTTGACGTTAGTGATATAGCAACCGCTACAACGGTTAGGACACTCGCTCATGGCCCAAACTATTGACTTTCTTCCCCTCTTTCCCTTCTTTCTCTTCTTTCCCTTCTTCCTTCTTCCCCTTCTCCCCTTCTTCCCTTCTTCCCTAGCCCTGAGCATCGTAGCCCCTAGCCCCTCTTTTCCCCTAACCGCCCTGGCGGTTGCTATAAGTACCAACACATTAAGAACTTTAGGACTTATGCAAAAACCCGGTTTCTTTGAAAAATCGTGACTCTCTACGAGAAATATAGGACTTACCCATTGTAAGGGTGTAGCAAGGCCTTGGGATTGCTTAGTTAATTGCTCAAACCCTTACTTTTATTGCATTTTACTTCTAACTCTTCACTTACAAGCTTTTTTCCATCTGATATAATAAATGTATTGACAGAAAAACACAGTCATGGTATATCACCGCCCATAATTAAAACTATTGTTCCAATTCCCATAAAGCTTAGAGCAATAGTATTTTCCTGCCGTCCATCTTTTTCTACTTATAGCAATACATTACCTAGTGCTAGCAGTGTGCCAGCGTGAAAACTGTTCCCTCTTAAATAGTAGGCAACTACTGGGTCAAAAAATGAAAAATTACCCTTGGTAACTTAAATAGTCCCATCATCTTACGGTTAAGCCTTGGTAGCTCTGTAGTAAGAAAGAGGGGAACAGTCCGCTGTAAACTAGCGCTAAGCAACCTGTAAAGGTAGTGTCACAGATTAGGGTACATCTTCTACGAAATTCAATCACCATCAATGAATAGAACAACTAATGAAATTAGCGCCGGACATAAATCCCAGAGCCGAACCCCATTACTCAGATTCAACAAGGAGAAAAAAATGTCTCATGCGATCGCAAAAATAATATTTTTTAGTACAGTATTACCACTGTTACTAACAGTAAGCACCAGTCAAAGCTGGGCTACTATTACCAGCATAAAAATTGCAGAAAGCAACAATTTAACCACCGCAAATCTTGAACATCAATCCCCCTTATCAAATCGTAATCTAAAAATGAAAGTCGAACTTGCAGAGGTACTAGGCAGGGGCAAAGATAGACGCTTGCAGTCAGATTTGCTGTTAGTAGCAGCTAGGAATGAAAAGACAAGAGAGTGTCGGGTATCAGGACTATGTTCGTAAGTATTATACTTTGGGTGAATAAAATGACCGCAGATGGTAACTGTAGAATTGAAACCAGCGCACCATCAGGGTTTCATTGTTATAGGCGCGGTTTTCACCGCCCAGTCTAAGAGGTCATAAAATTGAACCCGCGTAGGCGGGTTTTGTTTGTGTAGACGCGGTTTTAACCACCCAGTCTAAAAAATTGCGATCGCATGATTTTTCACGCATTAGTATTAGAATGCTAGGAATAGGCAAAAGGGGAAGGAATTCAAGGAATGATTAACCCGCAGGCAGAAACAGACACAGCCCTAGAGAATAAACAGTCACTACAAACTCTCTCCAGAACCCTCGCCATGTCTCAGGGGCAATTTTCCCTGATTTTAGTGCGCTGCAACTACGCCTCACTAAGAGAGCAAATAGTAGAACAACTGCGTCAACAATATCCCGTCTCCCTGCGAGAACTCGTCCTCCCCGTCTCTGTCAAGACACTTTATACTACTATCGAAGCAGAACTGGGCGGCGAACACCCAGGGGCTTTAATGGTATTTGGTCTAGAAACAGTAAGCGATATTGACCAAGTGCTGACTTCAACTAATTATGTAAGAGAAGAGTTTCGCAATAATTTTCCTTTCCCTATAGCTTTATGGGTAACGGACAAAATATCAAAAAAGCTGATTCGTTTAGTTACAGATATCGAAAGTTGGACGACCACAATTGAATTTAGTCTCAGTCCTGATGAGTTGATCGATTTCTTAGGTAAAAGCGCCAGCCGTTTATTTTCTGCGGTCTTAGACGAGGGCGCTTGGCGATTAACCAATAACGCGATTTTAGGTGCGAGTTCTGCTTTAGAATTGGAGTCAGCTCGCCAAGATTTACAAAGTTATGGCATTAGTTTACACCCTGCTCTCGAAGCCAGTTTACACTTTATTCTGGGGCGACAGGAATATGCTAGCAACTGCATTGATGCAGCCCTGGAACTTTATCAGCAAAGCTTGAATTTTTGGCAAAATGAATTTGTAAGAATGAACGGTGAAGGAGAATTAGTGGTTTCATCCTTCCACCTTCCGCATTCCTCTTTATTAGAAGGTGTTTTACTGTTTCATATCGGATTATGCTATCACCGCCACGCGGAACAGAAACGCACTGGCAACGTCTCTTATTGGACAGAAGCTAAAAATCATCTCCAACGGTGTATTAATATTTTCGATCGTGCTGGGCGACAAGACTTAGTTGCTGAGTTTATTAATCAACTTGGTGAGGTATTACAGCATTTAGAAGATTGGGATAGTCTCTGGGATTTGGCGGTTAAATCTAGGAGATTGCATCAAGATATTGGGGAACCAGCACAAGTGAATTTAGCTCAAGATTATGGCTTTCTCGCTGCTGTTGCCCTAGAGCGGAAAGAATGGGAAAATGCCAAAGAATGGGCGGCAATTGCTCTAGAAATTTTGCCGGCAACAGTTGCGAAAGAAACGGAACACGAGACGCGGGTAAAATCTCAGTACAAAAGTTTGTACCTGTTAATTTTAGCAATGGCTGAGAATGAATTAGGTGAGAAAGCTCTGGCTATACACCACTTAGAAATTGCCTGCCGGGAAAGCTTGCCTGTTTACGATCCGCAATTATATCTCCGGCTTTTAGAAATGCGGAGAGAATTATATTTTCAAGAGGGATACTATCTCGAAGCTTTCAAAATTAAGCAAGAATATCGCGCAATTGAACATACATATCGGTTCCGGGCATTTATTGGTGCTGGGAGATTACAGCCCCATCAAGAAGCTATTAATCCTGCAATGGAAACGACTGCACCTGCTGCAACCATTGCTGATGAAATTACCGCTTCCGGCCGGGAAAGGGATCTCAATCGCTTGATAGAGCGGATGAGCAGTACTCAACACAAATTGACAGTTATTTACGGTCAATCGGGAGTGGGAAAAAGTTCGATTGTGAGAGCAGGATTAGTCCCTGCTCTTAAACAAAAAGCAATTGATTCTCGTAGTGTTTTATCATCGGTGCTGCAAGTTTACAATGACTGGCGGCGGGAATTAAGGAAGCAGTTATCCATTGGGAAAAGCAAAATTACCGGGCAGCCAATTGAAGAATTTGCGCCGGAATTTGCCTCTAGTAACGATTCGATATCTACTATAGATGCAGAGTATAAAACAGAGGAATCTAACTCTGATTCTAAGTTTGAATCTGTAGGAATAAATGGTGCTGCCATGCAGTCGGCACAGGAGGCAGCAGTAGACACTGCACAAATTATTGAATTACTGCGAAAGAATGCAGAGCAAAAGAATTTGCTCACAGTCTTGATTTTCGATCAGTTTGAAGAGTTTTTCTTTTTGTGGAAAGAGCCAGCAAAAAGACAGGAGTTTTTTGAATTTTTAAGGTTGTGCTTAAATATTCCCTTTGTAAAAGTCATCTTGTCAGTGCGGGAAGATTATTTACATTATTTGCTAGAGTTCAGTCGCCCCAAACATCCTATAAATGCGTTTGACAATGATATTATGGGGGACATTCTTAGTAAAGATATCCTCTTCTATTTAGGGAATTTTTCCCCAGCAGACGCTCGTGCTGTGATTAAAAAATTAACTGAACGCTCCCAGTTTTACTTAGAACCAGCGCTGATTGATGAGTTAGTAAAACACTTAGCTCAAGATTCGGGAGAAGTGCGACCAATTGAGCTGCAAGTTGTAGGCGCACAACTACAAGAAGAGGAGATTACAACATTAGCTCAATATCAACAATTAGGTGCTAATCCCAAACAAAAATTAGTGGAGCAATTTTTAGAAGAAGTTGTTAAAGACTGTGGGCCAGAAAACGAGCGGGCAGTGCGGCGAGTTTTGTACTTGCTGACAGATGAAAATGATACTCGTCCCCTGAAAACTCGCGCCGAATTAGCGACAGATTTAGCAACACTTGAAGAATCTGATAAATTAGATTTAGTTTTAGAGCTATTGGTAAAATCTGGGCTGGCATTTCGCTGGACTGAAGTACCAGTAGAGCTTTACCAGCTCATTCATGACTATTTAGTTGCTTTCATCCGCCAACAGGAAGAATTGGATAGGCAGAGTGAATTTGCGGAGTTGCAAAAGCAAAATAAATTAAACCGAGATCAAATCGAGAAATTCCGCCAAGAAAAAGAGTTAGCAGAAGCCAAAGAAAAACAGCGAGAAGCAGAAGAAAAACTTCAGAGAAATCAGAGAAAACAACAATTTTGGATAGGATTTATTACTGTAGTTGCAGGTGCAATTGTTCTGGGCGCGTTTACTTTGTCTGCATCTATCCAAGCTGAACAAGCAAAGAAGGCTAAACAGGAAGCTGAAATTGCTCGTATTGATGGGTTAATTTCGGGGTCGGAAGTTCTCTTACTCTCAAGTAAAAACGATCCGTTGGGGGTATTACTAGCTAGTGTCAAATTAGGCAAAGAATCTGAAAAAACTGAATTGTCAATCGCAACTAAAAATCAATTGGCAGAAAGACTCAGACAAGTTGTCTCTGGCTTACAAGAACGCAATAGTTTTGAGGGGCATGGTAAAGGTATCTCTGGGGTAAGTTTCAGTCCCGACGGTAATACAATCGCCTCTGCAAGTGCGGATTGTACTGTGAGAATTTGGAACAAAAATGGTCAAGTAATTGGTGTGCCTTTGCAACACAATGATAGTTTATTTGGGATAAGTTTTAGCCCAGATGGTACAACGATCGCGACTACATCTGCTGATAAAATTGCGAAATTGTGGCGGGTTAAAGATGGAGTTGCGATCGCAACTTTCAGGAGTCACGATGAACCTGTAACTAGCGTCAGTTTTAGTCCCGACGGTCAAACTATTGCCACCGCTAGTTACGACAGAACAGTGAAACTCTGGACTAAAGGCGGTATTCTGCTAAGAACCTTAATAGGTCATAGAGATTGGGTGTTGGGGGTGAGTTTCAGTCCCGACGGGAAAACGATCGCCTCCGCTAGTAAAGACGGTACAGTGAAACTCTGGAACCTAGACGGTAAAGAACTCAGAACTCTCAAAGGACATACAAGTTGGGTTTACAGCGTCAGTTTCAGTCGCGATCGCAAAACAATTGCTACCGCTTCGGCAGACAACACGATCAAACTCTGGAACCTAGACGGTAAAGAACTTAGAACTCTCAAAGGACATAACGATCACGTTGTGAGTGTCAGTTTCAGCAACGACGGCGAAACGATCGCTTCCGGCAGTGCAGACGATACAATCAAAATTTGGAACGCCTACACTGGCGAATTACTGAACACTCTCAGAGGACATCAAGACGACGTGCGATCGGTAAGTTTCAACCGCGACGGTACAATCGCCTCTGGTAGTTACGACAAAACTATAAAAATCTGGCAGCCTGATAGCACTCCTTTAAGCAAAATTCTCGCCGGACATAGCGATTGGATTTATAGCATTAGTTTCAGTCCCGATGGCAAGATTATTGCTTCGGGAAGTGCCGACAAAACTGTAAAAATTTGGCGTACTGAGGGCAGTTTAGTAAAAACTGTTTTTAGCAATCAAGGTTCTGTTAGTGCCGTTAGTTTCTCGCCTAAAGGAGATATCTTCGCAACCGCAGGCGAAAACAAAACTGTCAAACTCTGGAACCTGGAAGGCAAGGAACTCAAAACCCTAAAAGGCCATGACGGAGAAGTTTTTAGTGTTAGTTTTAACCCGGAAGGGAGTGTAGTAGCAACTGCTAGCGATGATAAGACTGTTAAACTTTGGAACCGTGACGGTAAACTACTTAAAACCCTCAATCATCAAGAAAGTGTTAATAGCGTCAGTTTCAGTCCCAATGGCAAAATTATTGCTTCAGCAAGTGAAGATAAAACGGTAAAACTTTGGCGGTTTAACGGCAAGGATACGAGTTTGCTACAAACTCTCAAACACGCCGACAGTGTTAACAGCGTCAGCTTCAGTCCTCAAGGCGATATTATTGCCTCTGCCAGCAATGATAAAACTCTAAAACTTTGGAATCTTGACGGGAGATTGCGACAAACTCTTAATAGTAGCGATCGCGTTATTGGTTCCAGCTTCAGCCCCGATGGAAAACTAATTGCCTTAGCGAATGCTGATAATACTATTACTTTGTGGCAATTTGTGGGAACGAATGCGACATTGCTTAAAACTATCCAGCACACGGCTAGAGTGATTAGTTTGGGTTTCAGTCCAAATAGTAAAATATTGGCTTTTGGAGGTCGAGATAAAACAGTAACTTTGTTACCAGTGGATAATTTGAATCTAGGCAGCATTGTCGCTCGCGGCTGCGATTGGATGCAAGATTATTTGATGTACAATCCGATGGTTAGTAACAGCGATCGCAATCTTTGTCAGACAAATAATATAGGATCGCAACCCTGAGATCGTTAAAAAATTTATCTACCAAATCCGATGATGGTAAACTACTTACGATCGAGGCTTCGGGTAGTTTGCGAGTTTAACTGAGGTTAATTTGTGAGTAGTAAGTAGAAGGAAGAAGGAAGAAAAATTTAGTTATCTAGGAGAGAAGGAAGAATGTTTATACACTCAGCTTTTTAGCCATCCCGATCTTATGTTTATCCCTATTATGTCACTTTGGTCAGAGAAAAAGGCTTTCGCCTTGCGATCGCTCCTTTGAGCAATTAGGCTTTCGGGTTTTGGGGTCAGGTAAAGAATCTGACACCTTTTCGCAAAAAACTGGAGTAGTTTGATGGTTTACGAGATACCCGAAGAGGATTTATGGCGTTTTACGTCCTAAACGCCTTGGCCGTTGCTATGACTGGGTATTTCCTTGCTCCCCTAGTCCCTCCCGTCCCTAAGATTCGCTAAACATATTTCGCTATATGTGGCAAAGTGTCTTAAGATTGTCCTAAGAATTGAACTCGTCTAAGACCCACTGCTTAGAAACTACAAATAATTTAGGAGGAACATCTATGGCGATCGTACCCATGCGGCTACTGCTGGATCACGCGGCGGAAAACGGTTATGGCATTCCTGCTTACAATGTAAACAACATGGAGCAGATTCAGGCTATCATGCGGGCGGCGGATGAAACCAATAGCCCCGTAATCCTGCAAGCTTCTCGCGGTGCTCGTTCTTATGCTGGCGAAAACTTCTTACGCCATTTGATTTTGGCTGCTGTGGAAACTTACCCCCACATCCCCATTGTCATGCACCAAGATCATGGTAATGCTCCCGGTACTTGCTATTCGGCGATTCGCAACGGTTTTACCAGCGTGATGATGGATGGTTCTTTGGAAGCAGATGCTAAGACTCCTGCTAGCTACGAATACAACGTCAATGTTACCAGCGAAGTTGTGAAAGTAGCTCACTCCATTGGCGTTAGCGTGGAAGGCGAACTGGGCTGTTTGGGTTCTCTGGAAACTGGTATGGGTGAAGCTGAAGATGGTCACGGTGCTGAGGGTGTACTCTCTCACGACCAATTGTTAACTGACCCTGACCAAGCTGTGGATTTCGTTGAGCAAACTCAGGTTGATGCTTTAGCCGTTGCGATCGGTACTTCTCACGGTGCTTACAAGTTTACTCGTAAGCCAACTGGTGAAGTTTTAGCAATTAGCCGCATTGAAGAAATTCACCGCCGCTTACCGAATACTCACTTGGTAATGCACGGTTCCTCTTCTGTTCCTGAAGATTTGCTGGCTTTGATCAACCAGTATGGCGGTAAGATCCGGGAAACTTACGGTGTACCTGTCGAAGAAATCCAAAAGGGAATTCAAAGCGGTGTCCGCAAGATTAATATTGACACTGACAACCGTTTGGCGATTACTGCTGCGGTGCGTGAAGCTTTGGCTGCTAAGCCTGAAGAGTTCGATCCTCGCCACTTTATGAAGCCTTCGATTAAGTATATGCAGAAGGTTTGTAGCGATCGCTATCAGTCTTTTGGTGCTGCTGGTCATGGTACTAATATCAAGCAAATTTCTCTGGATGATTTTGCAGCTAAGTATGCTAAGGGCGAACTGAAAGCTATTTCTAAGAGCGCTGTGACTGCCTAAGAGTTATAGATTTTAGATCGTATCTAAGGTCTAAAGGATAATTTGCCGGGTGGCTTTTGGGCTACTCGGTTTTTTATTGTTTGGAATCAAGATGAACTATAGCAGGAGGCAGGAGGCAGGAGGAAGGAGGAAAATGCAATCAAAGAAATGGTTTGGGCGATCGAGAATGTCTTAACCGTTGTGGCGGTTGCTATACCTTAAAAGATACAAATAAAAATTTGTAATATTTTGAAATAAAGAGCTATAATTCTTTATATAGGCTAGCTAAGACGATTGCCCGAAATCACCCAAATGGGTGAATCTGAGAGAGGATGCGCGATCGCCACTGCCAACCTTATGCTGAAAGTAATCCTGAGTTTAAATAGTGAGTCGGTATGATCGTTAGCCATGACAAGCAAACTGCTGCTCAGGTCAAAGTGAAAGATTCTAAACCCTTTGAACCGCAGCCTCCTAAGAAACCCACTCGTAAATTTAATCGGTGGGCGATCGGACTGCTTGCAGCAGGTTTGCTGGCTGTACCAACTACCATATATATAGTCAAAAGTCAAGCTAAACCACAGGCGGATATTATTCAATCTCTGACTGTCCCAGTTGAGGCGCAAAACCTGACTGTGCGAATTACGAGCTCAGGGACAGTCCAGCCAGTACAGAGAGTCAACCTGAGTCCGAAAACCTCTGGCCGGATAGCGGAATTGTACGTCGAACAAGGCGATCGCGTACAGCAG
Source organism: Kamptonema sp. PCC 6506 (assembly GCF_000180455.1). NCBI lineage: Bacteria > Bacillati > Cyanobacteriota > Cyanophyceae > Oscillatoriales > Microcoleaceae > Kamptonema > Kamptonema sp. PCC 6506. The sequence continues at coordinate 5,981 of NZ_CACA01000108.1, read as the reverse complement.
GGACAATTGATCGCCCGCATGGAAAGTCGCGACATAGAAGCCCAACTGATGCAAGCTCAAGCACGTCTAGCTAGCGCGATCGCCAAACTAGACCAACTTCAAGCCGGGAACCGCCCAGAAGAAATCGTCCAAGCTCAAGCTCGGTTAGAGCAAATTGAAGCCAATCTAGCACAACTGCGATCGGGTAGCCGTTCCGAAGAAGTCGCCCAAAGTCAAGCTAGTTTAAATGAAGCCCAAGCCCGTTTAGCAAATGCTCAATCAGGGAGTTTATTACAAGAAATAGCCCAAGCAAAATCTCAAATTGAAGCCAATAAAGCCGCAGCCGAACTGACAGCTCAACGCTTAACTCGAAATCAGGATTTAGTGGAAGAAGGTGCAATTTCTCAAGATCAATTTGAGGAGTATAAAAAAGAAGACCGCACTGCTAGAGCGAATGTACAGGAAGCTGAAAGGCGCTTACAACAATTACAAGAAAATCGGCGATCGCAGATCCAACAATTGCAAGCCGCCGTCGAACAACAGCGACAAGCCTTAAACCAAAAACAGAACGGTACTCGCCCCGAAGAAATTACTAGAGCCGAAGCCGAAGTTACAGAAGCTAGGAGCAAGTTAGCCCAGCTTGTTAATGGTAGTCGCCCTGAAGAAATTGCTGCCGCTAAAGCAAATGTAGCAGAAGTAAATGCCCAAGTTAGTTACTATAAAGTCCAGTTAGAAGATAGCAGAATTCGCGCTCCTTTTGGAGGAATTATTACCCAAAGATACGCTATTCAAGGAGCATTTGTAACTCCCACTACTTCAGCCTCGGCTACTGACTCTGCAACTTCCACCTCTGTTGTTGCTCTAGCGCGAGACTTGGAAGTTTTAGCTAAAGTACCAGAGTCAGATATCGGTCAAATTAAACCCGGTCAAGTCGTAGAGATTGTAGCAGATGCTTATCCCGATCAAGTGTTTACAGGGAAAGTTAAATTAATCGCTCCCGAAGCGGTGAAAGAACGAGATGTGACTTTATTTCAAGTCAGAGTAGCTATTGATAAAGGCAAAGACTTGTTGCAGTCGGGAATGAATGTCGATCTCAGGTTTGTAGGTCAACAACTGAACAATGCTTTAGTTGTACCGACAGTAGCGATCGTTACTAGCAAAGGCAATACGGGGGTGCTAATTCCTGATGAGAAAAGTAAACCTAAGTTTCAACCAGTTACTATTGGTTCTACTATTGGCAACAAAATTCAAATACTTGAAGGAGTCAAAGCAGGCGATCGCATTTTTGTTGAACTTCCTGAAGGACAAAAATTAGATGACATCATTAAAAATCGTAAATAGGTAATGGTTAATTGTTAGTTGTTATTTGTTAATTGTTAGTTGTTGCTTGTTCGCGATCGAGTATTAAAAACAGGCAATGACTACAATTGGTAGTAGTGGCTTTAGCTAATTTATTCTATTCTATAAATTGAGCAGCTACAGCCACTAAAGACGAGCATAAGAGTTTATTTATGTGTGTCTATTTAACCACAACAACTAATAACTAAGTAGGTGGGCATAAATAAACGTAAGGTGGGCGCTCGCCGAAACCATATTAGCGAATCGTGACAAATTTTTGCGGCGAGCGCCCACTCTACAAGTTAGCGTTTATTTATGCCCGACTACTTAACAACCAACAACTAACAACCAACAACTAACAATTAACCACAAACAACCAACAACTAACAATTAACAAAAATGGATATTATTGAAAGCGTAAAAATGGCGACAACAACATTAATGGCTAACAAGCTTCGTAGTAGCCTGACAATGTTAGGAATTATCATCGGCAATGCTTCCGTAATTGCGATGATCGGCATCGGTGAAGGAGCTCAGAAATATGTGAGCGAACAAGTTAACTCTCTAGGGCCAAACCTGCTATTTGTAATTCCGGGGAGCCCAGATGCACAGCGTCGTCCCGTTGTTCCACCCCTGACATTAGTGCTCGCAGATGCAGAGGCGATCGCACAGCAAGTTCCCTCTGTCGAAGAAGTCGCCCCCACCCTCAACGACAGTCAACTTGTCACCTACCGCAGTAACAACGCTTCCAGTTCCATCATCGGGACAACACCGCAATTTCTTTCAGTAAGAAGTTTTGACGTTGCTAAGGGTAGATTTATCACAGATTTGGACTTAAAACGGCAGGAAAATGTAGTAGCTTTGGGCTCAGAAATAGCCCAGAGATTATTTGGTGATGTGCAACCAATTGGTCAATATGTCCGCATCAAAAATAACACTTTTCAAGTAATAGGAGTCATGCAGCCCAAGGGTTCAACTTTTGGTGATAACCAAGATATGAACGTATTTGTACCGCTGACAACAATGGCAAATAGAATAGTTGGACGTTCATCTCCCTACGGTATTAGAGTAACATTTATTTCAGTTTCCGTTAAAGATGAAACCCAGATGAAAGCAGCCCAGTTTCAGATTGAAAATCTGCTGCGGCTGCGGCATAAAATTACTAAAGACGATGATTTTACCGTTCGCAACCAACAGGATTTACAAAATACTTTGGGAGGAATAACGGGAGCGCTCAAATTAATGTTAGCTGCCGTTGCCAGTATTTCCCTATTTGTTGGCGGAATTGGGATTATGAATATCATGCTAGTTTCCGTTACTGAACGCACTCAAGAAATAGGTTTGCGGAAAGCGATCGGTGCATCTAGGCAAGATATTTTGATTCAATTTATGATTGAATCGGTGATTTTGTCGGCGGCTGGAGGTGCGATCGGTACGATGATTGGTGTTGGTGGCGTGATGGTAGTTGGTGCGATTAGTCCCCTGCAAGCAGGAGTTTCCCCAGTTGCGATCGCATTAGCTGTAGGTGTTTCCGGTGGTATCGGTTTATTTTTCGGTGTCGTTCCCGCACGACAAGCTGCTAAATTAGACCCGATTGTGGCTTTAAGAACTGCTTAGAATTTCAAGGGTGCGCGATCGGCTTAAAGGGTAGGGGATGGCTAGGCTTTAGATTAAGAGCGATCGCCCACATCTTCCTACTCGATAGAATCCCCAGTAATCTAAAAGTGCGATCGCCCTCAATAAAAGTCAAAAAACTTTCACTCACCACCCACAATCTAAAAGTTATTAGATCTCCCCTGACTACCCTTTCTCTTCAACCAATCCTTACCCAACTTAATCGTCACATCCGATCGCAAACTCCCCGTACTCTCAACCACAACCTCCCCAAAACCCAAAGACTGGCGAATCGCCTCAGCACCCTTAACATTCCCATCTTGAGCCACAATCCGAGTCACCGCCAAAGGTTCAGGCCAAGAGTTCCCTAGTCGCACATTCTCATAGCCAGCTTCAGACAACATACTCACAAACCCATCAGTAGCCGCATCATCTCCCGTACTATCTAAAACAGCCACCCTCAATAATTTCGGGTCTACATTTTCCACTCCCCAGGAATTAGTACCAAAATCAAAGTGTTGAGCCATCAGAGTCTCGACAGCAGTTTCATCAGGTAGCCAATAACTGGCCTTAAACTCCTTGGGATCGCTAAACTCTCCCGGAACCATCAACATCTGTATCCCAGAACGGTCAGTGTGAGTACCAAAACCAACTAAAGCTACTAATTCCTCAATACTCAAATTTGTATCAATATGAGACTGAATTACGGACAAAACTTTCGGCAATTTCGATACCAAACTTAAATTGAGTTCCTGCTCCATAAAAGCCCGCATCAAAAGTTGCTGCCGCTGCACTCGTCCAATATCCCCTAAATCATCATGGCGGTAAAGTAGATACTGCACGATTTGCTCCCCTGTCAGATGTTGCTTACCAGCCTTTAAATCGATGTACAAATGCTGGCTTTCATCTATATACTTCATGTCTTTAGGGACATACATAGTCAAGCCACCCAGGGCATCTACCAAGCTCTTTATCCCTTGAACATTAACAATTACATAGCGGTCAATTCCCACACCACCCAGGAGCGAACTTACCGACTTTGCTGCCAAGGCCGGGCCCCCATAATAATTCGCCTCATTAATTTTGCTCAGCCCCCTCCCCTCAATATCAGTTCGAGTATCTCGCGGGATAGAAAGCAAGCTTAACTTTTTGTTCTGAGGGTCAAATCTCACCAACAGCATCGTATCCGTTAGCCCCTTAAAAGAGTTAACCCAAGTGAAATATCCCGGACTATCTTTAGGCGGCTCATCCAAGTCTGAACTCAGAACCTTGAGCCCCAACACTAAAATATTTACCGGGCGAGTGAGTTCTGGCATCCTCATGTTCATTTTTGCCAGATCCCCTTGAGAAAATACCGCAGCTTCTTCGGGACTCAACTGCTGCTGCTGAAGCGGTGTAGTAGAAAGAGATACTGCTAGCAGGGCTCCGGCTGTGGCGGAAAGCATCGCCACTCCTGCCAAACCAAAACCAAACCCCAGCCAACGTCCTCGGTTAGATTGGGGAGATTTTTTCACGAAAGGTTGACCATTTGTTTGCTTTCTAGGGTCTGGATTTTGCATTTTCTGAGCTGACACGGGCTTCCTCACACACAAAAAGAATTAATAAAAATAGTGGCACTTTGTAGTATCAACCTGGAAACTCCATTAATCAATAGGTTTTGATTTTTAGATTGCCCTCAATTATGCACCCTCAACTATGATAGATGCTTGCCTAGCATTTGCTCAGCTACGCGGCTAATTCCAGGTAGCCAAAGGGGTTGGCGTTTCCAGACCCGAATCATTAGCCCCAAGGTGACGATAAAATAGCTGGTGGTAAGCACGCTACTCGTTAATAACAAGGGTATCGTCCAAGATTCCGCAGAGATGGCTCCAGTTTCCAAGAGAATATGCCCTGAGAGCCAACCCAAAGCTAGGACAATCGCTAATCGGCTGGCGGCTCTGTGTTGGGGGCTTCCTTGACGACGGTAAAGCGTCCACAGGGCCGGGAAAAAGCCGACGATCGGAGTCAATAACACAAACAGTTGCAGGCGGTTCAGATCCGAATTTTCTAAGGGGTCTGTATTTTTCATTTCCAGCAGAGGAGAACAAAGCAGGATTTAACTGATGGATTGTCGGTGGCGATCGCAGATGATATCCACATTTTGATACACTCAATACAGCACGCAGACGCAGGAGAGTATCCTTAGCCATGACCCAATCCCGCAAATCGACTGTTATTTCTCCATCCATATTATCAGCAGATTTCAGCCGGCTCGGAGATGAAATTCGAGCAGTAGATCTGGCTGGGGCCGACTGGATTCACGTTGATGTGATGGACGGTCGTTTCGTTCCTAATATTACTATTGGCCCCCTGATTGTTGAGGCAATTCGCCCCGTTACCAGCAAGCCTCTGGACGTTCACTTGATGATAGTGGAACCTGAGAAATACGTCGAGGATTTTGCTAAGGCGGGTGCTGATATTATCTCGGTTCACGCTGAACATAATGCCTCTCCTCACTTACACCGCACTCTCGGCCAAATCCGCGAACTGGGTAAGCAGGCGGGTGTAGTGCTAAATCCTTCGACTCCTTTGGAGTTGATCGAGCACGTACTCGAACTGTGCGATCTGATCTTGATTATGAGTGTCAATCCGGGCTTTGGCGGTCAGAGTTTCATTCCGACGGTGGTGCCGAAAATTCGCAAACTTCGCCAGATGTGCGATGAAAGAGGCCTTGACCCCTGGATTGAGGTGGATGGCGGTCTAAAAGTTGATAATACTTGGCAGGTTTTGGAAGCGGGAGCAAATGCGATCGTTGCTGGTTCCGCTGTGTTTAAGGCTAAGGATTATGCAGCCGCGATCGAAGGCATTCGCCATAGCAAGCGTCCAACTCCTGAATTGGCAGCAGTTTAAGAAGGAAGAAGGAAGAAGGAAGAAGGAAGAAGGAAGAGGGTAAAATTTAGCAATTTTGACTTTTGACTTCTTTCTTTCTTGTTTTTCTTACCAGGCTAGAGTCGGGGAACCCATTGATAAGTAGTTGGACAACAATAAATAATGTCATTGCGAGTTAACAA
>NZ_CACA01000109.1:0-7480 GCF_000180455.1 Kamptonema sp. PCC 6506 | reverse complement strand
GTAAGTTACTATTAAGAAATTAAGTGCACTCAGACCTCTCTGGATTAGCCCGATCGTTACTGGCTGACCGTTAAATTCCAGACTACTTCCCCATTGTGCTAATAACAAATTCATCCCGACGAAGCAGACTAGCAGAAGTATCGGGCCCCGTGAGATATTCAACGCTACCAGTGGTAAATCGGTTGGTAGTCGGCGTAAAACTACCCGCAGCACTAAGAATAGGAGATATAAACTAACAATGGTAAGTCCCAGTATCCCAAAATTGCTGAGAAATGCTACAGCACTACTTGACATCTGATTGCTCTCCAATTGTAATGGAACTTTAAAACAGTTTTAACTTTCTATATCAGGCTGAGAGGCTATTTGTAACAAAAATTATTGTTGAAACAATCATTATAGTTGTATCATTGATACTTCCCTCAACTCATCTTTTTGTTTGTTGTTAGTTAAAAATCCTAATTTAGGTTTAGCTATCTCTCCTGTTCACCTTCTTCTTGGATTGAGGGTTACTGATTCTAAACTGTTTGTTTGACTACATTAATCGTATTCTTTGAGATTGCAATCACTTGGGTGATTTTAGGCAATTGCGTCGGCTGGCGTTCGATTGTTGGTTTGACTGCATTTGCGTTGTTCGCCATGACTTTCAGCGTTCATACCCTGCCACCAGTTTTTTTACCTTGTTGCGCGATCGCTATGTTCGTTCCCTGAGTCCTGATTACTTGGGAGCAAAGGCTGTGAATCCTCGAACACAGGGAAAGATAAAATATTTATACCATAATAATACCAACATTACCCACTTTTTTATCTACTTAACAAAATTATAATAATTTCGGCAGCTAATTATGAAATTCTTATGTAGTCGGCATTTAGAGAATTGGTATAAGATTAAACCCCTGTAGCAGTAAAAGCGGCCCAATGATAGGGATTAGCAAAAGGGCAAGGTTTGCGATTGCGTGTTTGCTGCAAAGATGCTTCAGCAATCAAGCGTTGTCCTTGGGGTAACTGAGCAAAGATTTGTGTAATTTGACTTTGAAAATCGCTCAGTAAAGTTTCAAATTCCTCGCTAGTTAAATCTCGCAACCATTTCTGAGCAGAATTAAGCGCGATCGCAATATCTCCCACCTGTATTCTCTGAAGCTGACTGAGATTGTCGTAAAACTTGCCGATCAAAAACAATGTCGAAACGTCGCTCACTTTCCAAAGACTACTGACAATACTGGGAGTCCCAGCATACATCAAACCCGCTGTCAAGCTAACACAATCAATAATATTTTTTACCTCCCCAGCGCCAGTTTCACAACCGGAGAGAGTCAGTAATCGACATTGGCGCAAGTCGAGATTAAAAATTTCCTCCAATGTTAGAGAGTCCTTACCAAAAAACAAAGCCGATTGCAAAGGATGTTCAAAATTTAACAAACTCTGACAGGCGAAGTGGATACCAATACTTTGTTGCTGTTGCTCTCTTTGAATGAGGTGGCGATCGCCAACCCCAATTAATTGATAAAGTGCTTCTTTTACGCCAATTCTATCCCCTAAAGTTTCCGTAGTTGGGAAATGCTGACGAATCGCGCTCATTTCCAGATTGCTATAGATCGCATCTTTAGTAAAATTCTGAACAGCAAAGAGTTCTCGCACTGGCGAAGTTCCACGAAGATTACGCCGCCCAATTTGGCTCAGGCGCAACATTTGACAACTTGGAGCATAGCGAATACCTCTCGGAAATCTGTCAATTAAATATTGAGGAGATGAGGAAGATGGGGAGCAGGGGAGCGGGGGGGCGGGGGAGATGGGGAGAGGGAACAGGAAAGATGAAGATTTCCCCTCTGCTCCCCCGCTCCCCATCTCCTCTGCTCCCCTGCCCCTCTGCTCCTCTGCCCCTCTGCTCCAGAGCTCCCCCTCTCCCTCACTTCCCAAAGGCAAAGCATGAATCGGTAGCAGGTGCAAAAATCGGTGTCCGATCGCAATCAAGCGATCGCAATGTTCGGGAATGCGCTCTACAATCCGATCGATTTGTAAAAGTTCTGCTAGGCGGGTCAATCGAGCTGCTAGTTGATTTACCCAACGGCCTTTTTGTTCGGAATAAGCACTCAAATATTCGTCGGCCCAATCTTCCAAAGCTTCTGCATTTTCTGGGGGATAAACCCAAACTAGAGGATGTTCGACTTCAGGGAGGATAATAAAACAAACCAACATTTCCTCTAAGTTTGCCCACTCGACGATCGCGCAATTCCGATCTGGTAATAATTCCTGAATTTGTTCAAAGGCGATCGCCTCCACTTTTTGAGTGCTGCTAAAATACGGGTCAAAAGACACTATCTCGCGGGCAATCAACTCGTCCAACTGATGCCACAATTGAGTGAGGCGGGTAAAGTCCACACTCAGAGGCATTGAGGAATTATTCAAATCCGGTCTTTCTGCCCCTGAACTACCGCGAATATTGACTTCCAGCTTCGCTCCCCCATCGACTCGCTGCTGTTCTGTAGCTATTTCCTGTCGTAGCAAAACCAACTCATCTTGGACGTATTGGGGAAGTTCTGCTTTGGGAGTTAAGGAGTCATGGGCGAGGAGTTCCACCAGACTGCGAGCTTTGTAGCGCTGCGTATATTCTAGGGCTTTGGCGTAGTAATGAGGTTGGTTAGCTCCTAGTTCCAGACAGACTTCCACCAGAGATTTGTAAAGCACAGTCCAGGTTTGAGCTAATTTTTGCAGGGTACTGGCTTCGCGATCGCTCCCCCCTCTGCGCTCTCCGCGTAGGAATTCCACTGTTTCCACAGCCGAGGCAAAAGTGTTGTAAGCTAGCAGCAATTCCCCCTGGGCTTGGTAGGCGAGGCCTTGGTAAAATAAGGTTTTGGCGTGGCTGTGGGGATGAGCTTCTCGCGTGTAGACTTCCAGGGCCTTGTCATAACAACTGACTGCTTTTTTAAGATGTTCAGGTCTGTTACCCAGCATCAACTCGCCAAAGGCTCGACCGAGATATGATTGCAGCATTGCCCAGCGATCGGGAGAGCCCGAACGGGTATAAATTGCACAAGCATTTTGATAACAGACGATCGCACTTTTGAGGTTGCGGGCTTTTTCTCCTTTCTTATGTTCGCTCAAAGCCCGACCTAAATAAGTGTGTAACATTGCCCAGCGATCGGGAGCTTTTGATTTTGAATATACTTGCAAGGCTTTTTGATAGCAGGCGATCGCTGCTTCTATATTTTGGGCTCGATCTCCTTTGAGTCGCTGATTATAAGCTTTGCCCAGATAAGTTTGAATTGTCGCCCAGCGATCGGGAAACTTAGTGCGGCTGTGAACTTGTAAAGCATTGCGATAACAAGCGATCGCCGCTTCCAAATTCTCCGATCGATCTCCTTTAATTCGTTCGCTAAAAACTCGACCTAAATTATGCTGAGTAGTCGCCCACTGTGCCGGTAAGTTCTCGCGAGTCCGCACCTGTAAAGCCTTTTGATAGCACTCTATAGCTTGTTCCAAATTATCAGCGCGACTACCTTGGAGTCTTTCACTATAAGCGTTTGCTAAATTATTTTGTGTTGTCGCCCAACGACGGGGAAAGGACTTACGATTGTAAACTTGCAAGGCGCTTTGATAGCAAGCTATTGCCAATTCTAAATTATCAGTTGGCTCTCCTCTTAAGCGGCGGCTGTAAGCGCGACCGAGATTATTTTGAGTTGTTGCCCACTCCTTGGGGAAAGTATCGCGAGCTCGCACCTGTAAAGCGTTTTGATAGCAGGTAACTGCCAGTTCTAGGTTATCGGCACTAAAACCTTTGATGCGATCGCTGTAAGCATTGCCCAGATTATTTTGTAGCGTTGCCCACTGTTCCGGGTATTCTGCGGGAGTCCTTACTTCTAAAGCATTTTCAAAACAAGCGATCGCTCGTTCCAGATTCAGGGCTCGTTCTCCTTTAATGCGATCGCTATAAGCATTGCCCAGATTATTTTGCAGCGTCGCCCACTGTTCCGGGAACTCCTCGCGGGTAAAAACAGTTGCTACTACTTCATAACCTGCAATTTCAATTTCTAAATTGTTCGCCCTGCTACCCAGGGGGAACCGCCCAATAATAATGCTCAAATTACCGATCTGAGCCGCAATCCGTCTCGCCTGTGCGGGTTCAGCTTCCGGTAAGATTGCAGTTGCCCAACTGTGCAACAGTTGGGCAAAATGGTAATCCAACTTATCTAAATTGGCAGACAGTAATGGATAAACTGCTTGCGGTTCAGAATTGTAGGCTACTGCCTGCAATACTTCCCCCAGAAAAGTGAGATACTGTTCTGGAGTTGCAGCGCCGATAGATGCCATCATCGCTTCTTCCAAAGGAGCAAGCAAATTTTGGAAAAATTTAGCAGCATTAACTAGCCCCTCTTGCGTTAGGGACGGCACTGCCAGGTACAGTGTTTGTACTAACCCGTAGTCGATTAAATCTGAGTCAGCACTCAAAATTAATTCTGTTCCTGTATCGCTAGAAAAGTCCAGTAGCACTCGGAGCATATTAAAGTCAGTTTCGCGGCGTTGTTCGTCCATCGTGACTCGAAGGAAGAAGGAAGAAGGAAGAGGGAAGAAGGAAGAGGGAAGATGTAAACCAGTGGCTAATCCTTACAGCCAATTGCATCATCAACCCTGGAAATTTTAATTCCTTTGCCAGAGGCGTGAGTTGAGGGTAAGATTGCAGATGGGAAAGGATGGCATTGCTCTTGCCTGAAGGCAAGAATAGCAGTGTTACGCCGCTGACCGCGAGACTTAAGGACAAAAGTCATAGTATTATAAGCGATCGCCTGAAAGCCCCGTGACTTCAGTCCGAGGATAAAAAGCATAAACAGGTTTAAACCTGCCTTAAATATTTTCCCTACTTTAGCACTAAACTTAAGGAAACTGTATTACTATTAGAAAGTTAGTAAGTAGAAACTGGAATGCTTGTCTTTCCACTCAAAGTTTATGGAAAACAACAGCAGTTCAACGCGATCGAGCGGACAATTTCTACAGTCTAATTGAGCGGAAATAAGTGCTTATGCTTATGATAGAACGGTGAGAAAAATAAGTGCTTATGCTTATGATAGAACGGTGAGAAAAAAGCGCATAAGACTTGAATAAATATTACGGATATTTGCTAAATCATTCCATTAGAATTAATCTAAGTATCGGGAACATAGCACGGTGCATAATTATATTTAGTATAGTTTAGCGAAAAATAAATCGACTTGCCTCTGGCTACAAGGGTGAATGTAAAATTTGACAGTCAATTTTTGTCAGATTATTGTGAGATAGGCATCCTGCCCATCTCTTGATTTGATTTATAGACAAAACAGCTTATTCCTGAGCTTTATGCCTAAAGGAGGATACTGCAAAAGCGAGAATGTGGCAGTCTCGAAATAAGAGTTAGCGGTAAAAACAATGCCCCAAATCTTATTAGTAGATGATGAACCAGCCCTGCGCGACAGCCTGACCTACACGCTGCAAAAAGAAGGCTATGAAGTGATGACGGCGGCCGATGGATTGAGTGCGATCAAACAATTTCACAAACAAGTACCAGATGTAATTTTACTAGATTTAATGCTGCCAGAAGTGAGCGGCATGGAAGTCTGCTGGCGGATTCGGGCATTTTCAAATGTGCCGATTGTGATGCTGACTGCTAAAGATCAAGATATTGATAAGGTTTGGGGTTTAGAGGCGGGAGCAGATGACTATGTAACAAAACCCTTCAATACTCGCGAACTTGTAGCGCGGATCAAAGCCGTGTTACGCCGCCGTTCTGCGGAGCAGTCTTCAGATAGTAAATAAATAAAATTTTACAGCCTTTCTCTGTGTGCTGAAGTACAAGAACTACCCCCAACCCCCTTAGAAAGGGGGCTGTTTCATTCTCGGTAGGGGCGGTGCCCCCGTGCCCGCCCAGAGTAAGGGGGGTAGGCACGGGGGCACTACCCCTACAAAATCGCGGTTTTTCCGAGAATGAAACAGCCCTGGGGGCTAGGGGGGGTTGCTTTTGTACCTCCTAATAATTGAGAAATGCTATAGGTTTTTTATAAATATAAAATCTATTAACAAATGAAATGGTTGCCCCAAATTAAATTAAATTCTATTCACGCCAAGCTGTTAGCTACCTATTTGCTGCTGACAACTCTAGGCACTTCGTTGATGGCGGGGTACATTCTGTGGTCGTTTTATGATTATTTCATACAGGCGCGACAGACAGATTTGGAAAATTGGACTGCGGCTTTAAGCGAGAGTGTGGCCGATGCTTTGGAGGAGGGCAAAATTGAGCGAGTAGAACTGCTGGTGAAACGCTACGGGGCACCAGAAACCATTACGCTACGGATTTTTGACCCTCAAAGCCACTTGCTGGCCACTTCCGATCCTCGGTTAGACAAACAAGTTACGAGCTGGTACGAGGTAGCTGGGATGAGGGAGGCGTTCCAAAATCGCTCGGCGCGAGGAATTGCAAAAGGGGTGTTGTCAGGAGAGGATCGGCTTTACATTGCTCGACCTGTGGTTCGGAATGGTCAAATGCTGGGTGTGCTGCGGATGTCGATTACTTTGAAACAGTTTCAGCGCCAGTTTGCGAAGGTGATTTGGACGGTTGGGGGGAGTTTGATGCTGACGCTGTTGCTGTGTGCGGTAATTAGCGATCGCTTTGCGCGTAGTCTCTCTAAACCTGTGGAAACAATGCGGAATTTTGCGATTCGCCTGGGTAGCGGTCATTTTGGCGATAAGTTGGCTATCCGTCAAAGCAATGAGTTAGATCAGTTGGCGGCGGAACTTAATCGCATGAGTGAAAGGCTGGCTTCGCTGGATTACGAACGTAGAACTTTTCTGGCAAATGTTTCTCACGAACTCCGCACTCCTATTAGTAATGTGTTGGTGACGGTGGAGGCACTCAGAAGTGGTGCTGTTGATGAGCCGGAGTTGCGCGATCGCTTTTTTCAAAATGTAGAGGATGAAACTAAACGCCTCTCTCGCCTAGTTCGCGATTTGCTGGATTTGGGCCGCTTGGAGGCGGGTGTCACTCAATTAGAACAGCAAAGTTTGGTACTGAGCAGTTTGATTAACCGCGCTGTTGGTGCTGTGAAACCCCGGATGGAAGCGCGAGGTGTGTCTGTGACGGTGGATGTGGCTGATATTATCTTGTTTGGCGATCCAGAGCGGCTGTTGCAGGCAATTTTGAACGTGCTCGATAATGCGATTAAGCATTCCCTACCCGATTCTGAGGTGATGATTTCGGGACGCAAGGAGGGAAAACAAGCTGTTATTAAAGTTGAGGATCAGGGGCCTGGGATTAGTTCTAGCGATTTACCGCGCATTTTTGAGCAGTTCTACACTACAGATCCCTCGCGTTCGGGTAGCGGTACGGGTTTGGGGTTAGCGATCGCTAAGCGGATTGTAGAAGCACACAGCGGTAGCATTACGGCTGAAAGTAGAATTGGTAAGGGGGCAATTTTCACTATTTGCTTACCGCTTTAACCGCTGAAAGCGGTTAGGGGCT
>NZ_CACA01000110.1:0-26821 GCF_000180455.1 Kamptonema sp. PCC 6506 | reverse complement strand
TACCCAGTATTTAGACTTTAGTTGTACTTAATTATACTATAACGGCGAGTTGAACAGTTGCCGTCTACCTTGAGATTGATCTAAAAAGACAATACAAAAAACCTCCAGCCTTTAGAAACTGGAGGTTTCAGAGAAAATTGCCTGTTTTTTAGCCGGAGAGTAACTATTTTGCGATCGCAACTTCTTTTTCCACTGTGTCACTGCTGACAACTTCCTGTATAACTAAATCAAGTTCACCCCCAGGCGCTTCGGGGTGCTTATAAACCAGTTCATCTGCAAGGATCTCTTCTGAATCCTCAATATCGTCGAAAGAGTCAGTCATAGCAGCACAAGCAGCTTTAGCTTGTTGACCCGCACGACAACTCATATAGCCTGCCCCTAATCCCAGGATGCCAGCGATGCCTGTAAATGCGATCGCAGCTTTATTCCAAGGATTGATTTTATCAGACCCCGAAGCAGGAAACGTTGGCCCAGTAGTAGATTTAGAACCACCCAATTCACTGAATGGACAAGCTGCGGCGGAATTTGCCGCAGAGAAAGCGATCGCGCCTGATAGGGCAGTTGCAGAGATGATAGCTAATACTTGAAACTTTTTCATGAGGTTGTAGCTTTGTAAAGATAATTAAGACAATAATGGTAACAGGTCTTTTACAAATGTATCAACGTTTGCAATCGCTCCTAATTTTCTCGCTCCTCTCTGGCGATCAATAAGAGTGAATTGTTATTTTCTTCTGCCGCTTAGTGACAGCAGAGGGATATTGCAGAAGTCCGCTAAAAATTTCAGTCTCAATAAACTACAAATCAACCTCTACCAATTAGCAATTAGCAATTAGCAATTAGCAATTAGCAATTAGCAATTAGCAATTAGCAATTCAATTGTGTCCAGCCAAATTAGCCAGTACCGCCGCTAACAAAGCTGGTTCGACAGGTTTAGGAAAGTGCAACTGAAAGCCAGCCTGCATTGCCTGTCGTCGATCCTCATCCCTAGCGTAGGCCGTAAGTGCGATCGCAGGAATGTATCCCCCACGTTCGGCCTCCAACTGTCTGACTTTGCGAATTAACTGATAGCCATTCTCACCAGGCATTCCGATGTCGCTCACCAATAGATCCGGCCTCGCCTGTTCGATCGCTTCTAGAGCCAGTTTCGCAGAACTTACCGTCTTGACCACAGCCCCAAATTGCCCCAACACAGTAGCAATTAACTCGCAGGTATCCGCATCGTCATCAACTACCAGTATTCGCACCCCAGATAAAGGAGTGGGTATGCCGCGAATTACTGAGGGGGGAGTTGTAGGTGATTCGGCTGGTAGAGGTTCCAATGGGCGATCGCTCACTCCCTCTGCGATCGGTAGCTTGACAGTAAAAGTGGCTCCCTCACCTATCCCCCCGCTGGTAGCCTTAACAGTTCCGCCATGCAGTTCAGTCAAATAGTGGGCGATCGTTAGTCCCAATCCCAGTCCGCCATGAGGTCTAGTAATCGACCCGTCCGCTTGCCGGAAACCTTCAAAAACCTGGGGTAAAAACTCAGGGGCGATACCAATACCAGTATCCTTGACACAAATCAACGCATACTGCAATTTCCGATTTTGCTTTTCCCCAATACCTCCAGGGATCAAACCAGAAGATTTTGGATTGCCTAAGTGCCAGTCGCTACCCCCCCATCCCCAATCTCGATCCAGTCGCACTTTTACCCTACCTCCGACAGGTGTAAACTTGATGGCGTTGGAAAGTAAATTCCCGACAACTTGGTGCAAGCGATCCGCATCGCCCAAAACTGCGATCGTAGGATCGGCCTGTAAAAACTCGATGGCAATATTTTTAGCCTGAGCTGCTGCTAAATGGGTATCGACTGCTTCCTGAATAATTGGCACTAGGTTTAGAGGTTCTACCTGAAGGCGAATTTTACCGCGAATGATCCGGGAGACATCCAGAATGTCATCGATCAGTTTCGCCTGCTGCTTGGCGTTGCGCTCAATTGTCTCCAACGCCTTATTTACCTTCGTTTCATTCATTTTGCGGTTGCGAAGAATTTGCGCCCATCCCAAGATCGAATTTAGTGGCGTGCGGAGTTCGTGGGAAACCATCGCTAAAAACTCATCCTTAATCCGGTTAGCAGCTTCCGCCTGCTGGCGGGCAATCTGTTCGGCCTCGTACAAATTAGCGCGATCGATCGCCATTGCCACGCGATCGCCTGCTAACTGTAGCAACTGCAAATCTTCAGAACTGAATTGCCGCACCTCCACAGTCCCAACATGAACGACCCCCAAGACTCTACCTTCCACCAGTAAGGGTACACCCATCAACGACTGAATCTGGCGCTCTTGCAGTAGGGGACTATAAGCTTGAGTATAAGCGTCGCGCTCGATCGATAGCGGTTGGCAATCCGCTGCAATTCGTCCCGCCAAGCCAAGGCCCAGGGGGATACGGACGAAACGATCTATTTCTGCCTCCAACCCTTTAGCTGCCTTCAGCGAGAGAGTATCGTCAGTATCCACCAGCAAGATCGCCGCTGTATCCACGCGCAGAATTTCGCTAAGCCGATCTAGCAACTCCGAAAGTAAGTCATCGATCGCCAGGGGAGCGATCGCAGCATCCGTCACCATTTGCAGACCGTGTACCCGCTCGGCAGATAGCTCCGCCAAGGCCCGCGCCGCCTGTTCTCGCTCCAAAAGCAGCGATCGCTCTGTTTCCGCCTGCTTTTGATCGTCAATATCAGTACAGGTTCCAAACCATTTCACAATTTGACCCCCTTTGTCCCGCAACGGCAAAGCCCGACCCAAATGCCAGCGGTAGCTTCCGTCTGACCCCCGCTGGAAGCGATACTCGATTTCGTAATTTTCCCCCGTTGCCACTGCGTGGTTCCAAGCCTCCAAACAAGGCTGTAAATCCTCTGGGTGCAGTATTCTCTGCCATGCCCACCCTTGTGTTTCCTCTAAAGTTTTTCCCGTGTAGTCGAACCAACGCTGGTTGTAGTAATCTAGATAGCCGTCTGGCCTAGCTGTCCAGACGATCTGGGGAATAGTTTCGGCTAAAAACCGATAATTCCGCTCGTTAGCCTCAGCTTCGGCCCGTGCTGCTTGCTCCTGCTCTAAAAATTGGTCGCGTTCAGCTTCAGTCAGTTGGCGTTCTATAGTTTCAGCCAAAATGTTCGCTACAGCTTGAAAGAAATTAATATCATCTTTAGTAAATTTTCGTTGCTCCTTAGTGTGTGCGCCTAGAACGCCCCAAGGTCGGTTTCGGCCACTAATAATGACGCTCATACCTGAAATTACCTGATGTTCCAGCAGCAATGGCGGGCCGCTGAACCGCGTTTCGGTACGCAAGTCGGTAACGATCGCAGGTTCAGAGGAAAAGAGGGTGTAACCAGCCTGAGAATCTAGATCTGCACCTATAATGGCGTTACCTACGAGTCCTTCACGCCAACCGATACCCGCCCGTAGTAGCAAGGCGCGGCTGTCGGGAAGCAGTTCCAAAAGTTTGCAGTATTCTACTTCTAGAGTGTGGGCAACGAGGATAACAGTTTCATCCATGAGGGCAGAAAGCTCTGTATCCGCAAGCGCTTGTTGACCCAGCATCGCGATCGCTTCTTGCTGCCGGTTGCGATTTCTGACTTCTTTTAGGCTAAGGAGCAGCGTTTTTTCTGCTTTCTGGCGGCTGGCGTTGAGGCAACTGATGAATGCGGCTACGGTGACGAAAGAGCTCAATAACAGGATGTCGCCAAAACCTGTAAAGTGCAGCGAATTGAGCGGCTCTAGAAAATAGTAGTTAATGACCAGGGTACAGACGACTGCGGCTACTAAGCCAGGCCCAAAACCACCGTACCCAGAACTCAACACTACGGCTGCAAAAAATAATGGCGTAGGGGTGGAGTCTAGTAGCGGTTTGAGCAACAGTGTGAGCATGAGCGCGATCGCCACTGCTAAGATCGCGACCCCGTAGCGCAAAAAGTGGGAAGGCTTCACTATCAAGTTATTCCACCTATGAGGCCAATGCAGGGAAAGCATTTTTTAATGATGAGACGTAAGTTGCGCCTATAATTTAGGCAGCAATGTGATTTTATCTAAACATATCCAAGAGTATTGTGATTTGGGTGCGGTTAACTCGAATTTTCACCCTCCGCAGGACTCTGTACAAGTTTATCTGACTTTGGAGCTGGGCGAGCTTTTCCCTTAAAAGTCAGGGAAGTGTCAAAATTACCTGATATTAGGGTTGAAGGTAGCCGCAACCCAATCTAAAATCTAAAATCTAAAGTCTAAAATCTAAAATCTAAAAATCTAAAATAATCATGATTCAACTGGCAGCACGAGTGGGCGAAGTTCCTCCTTCTTTAACTTTGGCGATCGCAGCTAAGGCTAAGGCAATGAAGGCTCAGGGGATTGATGTTTGTAGCTTCAGCGCTGGGGAACCGGATTTTGATACACCCGATCGCATCAAAGCGGCGGCTAAACTTGCTTTAGACTCTGGCTTAACTAAATACGGCCCTGCTGCTGGAGAACCGAAACTCAGAGAAGCGATCGCTCGCAAACTACGCGAGGAGAATCATCTCTCTTACCAAGCTGAAAATATTATTGTTACCAATGGCGGCAAACATTCTCTCTACAACTTAATGATGGCGCTGATCGATCGGGGAGATGAGGTAATTATTCCATCTCCCTACTGGTTAAGCTATCCAGAAATGGTAAAACTCGCTAGTGGTAAGCCTGTAATTGTTCCGACTGATGCTTCTACGGGCTATAAAATCACACCCGAACAACTGCGTCAAGCTATTACTGACCGCACGAAGTTATTTATCCTCAATTCTCCTTCTAATCCGACGGGAATGGTGTATTCACCTGCGGAAATTAAAGCTCTGGCAGAGGTTGTAGTTGAGCGAGATATCTTAGTTGTTTCTGATGAAATTTACGAAAAAATTATCTATGATGGAGCCGAACACGCTAGCATCGGTTCTTTTGGCAAAGAAATCTTTGAGAGAACAATTATTAGCAGTGGCTTTGCTAAAGCTTATTCAATGACCGGCTGGCGCATTGGTTATTTGGCAGGGCCTCTAGCATTAATTAAAGCAGCAATCACTGTTCAAGGACACAGTACATCGAATGTTTGTACTTTCGCACAATACGGCGCGATTGCTGCTTTTGAAGGCGAACAAGACTGTGTTGAAAAAATGCGTCTCGCTTTTGCACAAAGGCGACAGGTAATGTTTGATTTACTCAATGCCATACCTGGAATTAGTTGCGCTAAACCTGATGGCGCTTTTTATATGTTTGTCAATATTGCCAAAACTGGCATGACTTCCTTGGAATTCTGCGATGCTTTGCTAGAACAGCAGCAAATTGCGGTAATTCCGGGTATTGCTTTTGGCGCTGATGACCACATTCGCTTATCGTATGCGACTGATTTAGCTACAATTGAAAAAGGAATGGAAAGGTTAGATAAATTTGTCCGGCAAGTTATGCCTTTGTAAACTAAACTGTTAGCTTGGTAGTTGGTTGTCAGTTAGTTAGTAGGGTGGGCGCTCGCCTCAACCATCTATCGATGAAAGTAACAAGCTTCAAGTGCGAGCGCCCACCAAACCCGCTTAGCAATTAGCAATTAGCAATTACCAATTAGCAATTAGCAATTAGCCATTAGCAATTACCAATTACCAATTACCAATTACCAATTACTAATTATCAATTAGCAATAGCTACCGCGAGATTACTTGGTATACAGATAGTCGGCATCTCAATAATAAACTGCGTTCCCTGCTCTGGCGTAGAAAAACACTGCAATTGACCGCAGTGTTTTTCTAGTAGGATTTTTCGGCTGATTGACAATCCCATACCTGTACCTTTTCCAATTGGCTTAGTAGTAAAAAATGGAGTAAAAAGTTTAGAGCGAACTTTCTCATTCATGCCAATACCATTATCAGCAATTGTTACCCGAATACCTGAATCAAAGCTAGTATTTTCATGGGAACTACCCGCTACAACTTCGGTACGAATCAAAATTTGGGGGTTAAAAACTGCACCCTCTTCTCCACTTCCTCGCTCTTCTAAAGCATCTATAGCATTAGCTAAAAGGTTCATAAACACCTGATTGAGCTGACCCGCATAACAGGTCACAAGCGGTAATACACCATAGTCTTTAATTACATTAATAGCAGGACGATCTGGCTTAGCCTTGAGTCGGTGCTGTAAAATCATCAAAGTGCTATTAATCCCTTCGTGGATATCCACTGATTTGATTTCCGTTTCATCCAATCGCGAAAAATTTCGTAGAGATTTTACAATATTGCGAATGCGTTCGATCCCTAACTGCATGGAAGAGAGCAGTTTTGGTAAATCTTCTATGATAAATGGCAACTCTGCGTCTTCTATTTCCTTGAGAATTTCTGCTTCTGGTTGCGGGTAATACCGCTGATAGAGATTCAACAGATAGATGAGTTCTTTGATATAGTCATTGGCATAGGAGAGATTGCCGTAAATAAAGTTAACTGGATTGTTAATTTCATGAGCGACACCTGCAACTAATTGACCGAGACTAGACATTTTTTCACTTTGAACTAGCTGGAGTTGTGTTTCTTGCAGTTCTTTGACAAAATGCTCTAAGGTGAGAGCTTTTTGGTGTTCTTTTTCTTCACTGATACGAAGTGCTTGCTCTACTTGTTCGCGCCGCTCTATTTCCGACTGCAATTTCTGACCTAGAGAAAAACTTCTCAAAGCTGTTAGCACTGTAGTATATAGCTTTGATGTCGTTAACTCAGTTTTAGTTTTATAGTCATTAATATCATAATTGATAATAATGCTTTTTTCGGGAACTTGTCCGGGTTGACCTGTGCGTAAAATAATTCGCACCAAATGATTGCCTAACACTTCTCGAACATATTTAACAAACTCTAAGCCAGCATCATCTGTTTCCATAATTACGTCAAGCAGAATGATGGCAACATCAGGATATTCGTGGATTAACTGTTTCGCTTCCTTCGCGGAATAAGCGCTAATAAACTTTAAAGATTTATTTTCAAAAACAAACTTTCTTAAGGCAATATCGGTAGCTGTGTGAACTTGAGCCTCATCATCTACAATCAAAATTTTCCAGCTTTCAGTCGGGGTAACTTCAGCTACTTCATCGGCAAAAAATAACTCTTCATCTGAGTTAACTTCTTCAGCAAAAAGCACTTTTTCAGAAGAACCTTCAGTTAAAAAGCTATAAATATTTTTGTCCATTGCTGCTCACCTTTATGAATTACTGATGTTTTGAGTTGATCGACTAAGGTTTTGAATCAATTTGCAGAGGTAGCTTAATAATAAATTTTGTTCCTCCTCCCACCTCACTTTTACATTCTATTTCACCCCGAAGTTTTTGGGTAACTAAATTGTAGACAATATGCAATCCCAATCCGCTACCACCCTGACCCCGTTTGGTAGTAAAGAAAGGCTCGAAAATTTTAGTTAAATTTTCTGGAGGAATGCCTTGACCATCATCGGAATATTCAAAGCTAAGTCGATCGCCATCTTGCTGCCAATTAAAAACGAGCTGACCAGATTCGCCAGGTTCGTAAGCATGAATCAAAGAGTTCATCAGCAAATTGGTGGCAACTTGGGATAAAGCACCTGGATAAGAATCGATGGCAATTTGGGGGTCTCCATTAAGTTTGAGCGAATGTTTGCTATTTCTTAATTTGGGTTTTAATTGGATTAAAATTTCATCCAGATAATCTCTTACCCGAAAAGTTCGGCGTTCTTCGCTAGAGCGATCGACTGCCACTTCTTTAAAGCTCTGAATCAGTGCTGCCGCCTGATTTAGATTAGTTAGAAGTGTATTACTACTCTGGAGCGCTATATCTAAAAATTCTTCTAGCTCGGAGCGCTTCATTTTGCCACTATTATAAATAGATGCAAATTCTGTGGTATGTTCTGCTAAAGCTGAAGCAACAGTGACACCAACTCCGACGGGAGTATTAATTTCATGGGCAACGCCAGCGACTAATCCTCCCAGAGATGCCATTTTTTCTGATTCCACGAGTTTACTTTGGGTTGCTTTTAAAGCATCCAGCGTGTTGGATAATTCTTGAGTGCGATCGCCTACTAACTGCTCTAAGTTTTGATTGAACTCCTGTAAGTTATTGTAGAGCTGGGCATTTTCAATGGAAATAGCTATTTGGGCTGATAACAATTTTAACAGTTCTAGCCGATCTGTAGTAAAAGCTCCTTCTGTCAAGTTATTTTCCAGGTAAAGAATGCCTGTCAGCTTGCCTTGGTGTACCAGGGGAGTGCAGAGAATCGATTTCGGTTGAGTGGCGGCAATATAAGGATCGCGGGTAAATTGTCCCTCTTGAGTAGCGTTATTTAAAACTACATTTTCCTGGGTGCGGATGACATAGTTAGCGATCGCACTTGCTAGTTTGGGTATTTCCTCAGAATCAGCTTTTGCATTCAGGGGAAGCGATCGCAACACGCTCACTTCATCTTTCTTAACAGAACCTTCAGCCTCAATCGCCCAGTTTCCCGCTTTTTCTAAAATCAAAAAGCCTTTTTCAGCGCCAGCATTTTCGATCGCGATTTTCATCAACCTTTCCAGCAACTTACTCAAAACGATTTCACCTGAAATCGCTTGAGAAGCTTTCATGACTGTGGCTAAATCTAGCGTATCTCCCAAATTAGTGCTAGTAGTAGTAGGCACAGTAGTTTTTCGGTTAGCTTTTGTTTGAGTTATTGTCTTGGCTGATGTTCTAGATAGGAATTGGGGATATTTCTTTTCTAAATCCTCAACTTTAGCTATAGCGCCCCAGAGTTGGTAGCTATAATGAGCATTTTGCATATAAACTTGGGCGATCGTTTCTTTCCCCCATGACAAGTAAAATTTAGCTGCCAGTTCGTAAGCAAGTGCTTCTTCATGAATGTATTTGTTTTCCTTAGCAAGGGAAATAGCTTTGTCATACATTTCCATTGCCTCTACTTTTTCACCTAAAACCCGATACCATTCTGCTTCTACTAAATAGAATTTGTGCAGATAATTCATTGGAGCATGATGCGCCCATTTATCCATTTTTTCTTGATTAGCTTGTACTCTGTCAAGAATGCCCTGCTGCTCTGACTGTGGAGTATCAGAATACACCGCCAACCACACCAAAGAATCGTAAAAATGGAAAACGGGAACAAGGGGCAATCCTAATAGAACGTCTAAATACTTTTCTGCTATAGTACTATGCTCAATGGCTTCTGAGTAATTTTCAAACCAATAACTCAGTAAAAATTTATTCCAATATATGTAGGCAACTCCCGTTTTGTCATTTGCTTGCTGGTGCAATAGCAACTTGATCTCCTCATCGCAGGCTTCACCCTTTAGAAGCGATGGATTTTCACTTTTTCCGAGCAAATTTAAGGTAGCCTGTCGATAGGTTTCTATATAATTAAGCGCTGTTTGTTGCTTGATTTGATGAGCAGCGTCTCTGTAAGTTGCCATCTCTCTTTCAAGGACAGTCAGTTCTTTGCCGGTAAAGTAAGCGAAATAGGAGTACATCATTAGACCAAAGGCAGCCCATTCTAAATCTCCCGTCTCCATTCCGCTAGAGTAAACTGATAACAAAGGCTCTAAGGTTTCTTTCAAATGCTCTTTCCAATGTCGGATAAATATATTTACTACGAGAACTGTCTTGGCTTTGATTTCGGGAGCATTTAACTTTGACAATAGATTTACAGCCAATTGACCAAACTGATAGCCTGAATCAATATCTCCCACAACTCCGCAAAGCAGAAGACCATAATTGGCATAAGCAAAGGGAGACACAGAAGCATTACCATATTGGACAGATAAATCTACTTGTTTGCATACCGTCAAGGGCAACAGTTCTGGGGCGGCAATATATGTAGCAGCAAAGATACTTGATAAAAGTCTCATGGCTGCTAGTTTATAGGGATCGCTCATTTGAGGTAGGTCGATTAATTCCTCAATTCGCTTCCCATTCAAAATTACCGCAGTTTCCCCTAGTGCCTGCTCAACATCTGACGGTTTCGGCGCTTGGGGAAACTCTACTCCTAACAGCTTTACAGCCTGTAACGCTGTATTAACTGCATCAATTAGCTTGTTCTGCGACACATAAGCTTGCATCTGGACTTCATATACTTTCACTTTGTCCAGTAGCGTTTTGGCATGGTTTTGTACTATCTCAACGAATCTCTTCATTTGGTCAAAATCACCACTCAGAAATGCTGCCTCTGCTGCTTCGGTATGTAGTGCTAATGTCAGTTCGTAATCATGAGTCCAGCTATCTTTTACTAGCAGTTCCAAACCTGCTTGCAAATATTCGGTAGCGGCAGCATAAGCCGTTGCTGCTTTGGCTTTCTGACCTGCTGTTAAATTAAGTTTTGCAATTTCAGTTTGTTCGGATTTGTCACTAACCCCTTCAATTCCTAAATTCAGATGATCGACGATCGCAAATATTTCTTCCGTTCGCATATCGGTTGATATATTTTGCCAAAGCAGGCGACCAATTTGCAAATGGACTATTTTTTTAGAAGTTTTCTCAATCAGAGTATAAGCTGCTTGTTGCACGCGATCGTGCAAAAACTTATAATTAGTAATGACTAGAGGAGAGTTAACAATTTCTTTTTCTGTTACGCCTAATTCAGAAGTGGCTAAAATTAATCCATCTTGGATGGCGGGAAATAGCTCTTGAAACGTTTCGGTCGTAGATTTTTCGTTGACTATAGAGATAGTATTTAAGTCAAAACTATTACCAACACAAGCGGCCAACCGTAAAACCTGCTGAGTTAAATTTGGCATCTTTCTCAATTTACCGACCATCAACTCAACGACGTTATCGGTAATCCCTACTGCTTCAATTTCTGAAATATTCCAATCCCAGCTTCTTTGCAATAAATTGAAATTCAGGAGGTTTTCTTCATAGAGAGTTCTGAGGAACTGATTGACAAAAAAAGGATTGCCTTGAGTTTTACCAACGACTAACTCAGCTAGGGGCATGATTGAGCCTCTATCCATACGCACAGTATCAGCAATCAATTTAGCGATATGTTCGATATCTAATGCAGTTAAGATAATTTGGTTAATAGTCGCGCCTTGGTTTTGCAGCCCCTCCAAAGTCATTATCAAGGGATGTGTGGGGTTAACTTCGTTATCTCGATAAGCACCAATTAAAAATAAATATTTCGTTTCCTCATCTGCCATCATTACTTGTAGCAGTTTCAAGGTAGCAGAATCCGCCCATTGTAAATCGTCCAGAAATATGACTAAAGGATGCTCGACTGAACAAAATACCCTAATGAATTTTTGAAAGACTAAATTAAAGCGGTTTTGTGCTTCTGTAGCCCCTAATTCTTGCACTGGTTGCTGTTGGCCAACGATAAGTTCTACGTCGGGAATGACATCTATAACGATCTGACCGTTATCACCAAAAGCGGCTAAAAGTTTTTCTTTCCAGGCGGCTAGTTGCGTTTCGCTCTCAGTTAATAGTTGCTTGACTAATGACTGAAAAGCTTTAACAATAGCTGAGTAAGGGATATTGCGTTGAAATTGGTCGAATTTACCAGCAATAAAATAACCTCTAGCCTTAGTAATTGGTTTATAAACTTCTTGCACTAAGGCGGATTTACCAATGCCAGAGTAACCCGATACTAACATGATTTCTGTCGTGCCATTGCTGACGCGATCGAAGGCTGACAATAAGGTTTCAACTTCTCGTTCTCTCCCATAGAGTTTTTGGGGTATTTGAAACTTATCGGTAATATCTTTTTGCGCGATCGCGAAATCTGCAATTTCTCCTTTTGTCTGTAATTGAGTCAGGCATTCCTCTAAGTCAGCGATGATTCCCCAAGCACTTTGATATCTCGCTTCAGCCGTTTTTGCTAACAGCTTCATCACGATATCCGCAATCCCTTTAGGAATTGCTGTATTAATTTCATGTGGTGATACTACTTGTTTCGCGATGTGACAATGGACTAATTCCATTGCATCGCTGTAATCACAGGGCAGTTGCTCCGTTAGTAGTTCGTAAAAGGTAACTCCTAATGAGTAAAAATCAGTGCGGTAGTCTATGACGCGGTTCATTCTACCGGTTTGTTCCGGCGATATATAGGTAAGAGTTCCTTCTAAAATATTGGGGTTGTTAATACTAGGATTTTCGCGCGATAAGACAGAAGATATGCCAAAATCTATGATTTGGACTAGCCCTGTGATTGAGTTAATGATAATATTGCTGGGGTTGATATCTTTATGAATAATGTTATGTTGATGAATTTGACCTAAAGCTCTGGTTATTTTTATCGCTGTTGACAAAAACTCCTCTAAGGTAAATTTGTGAGAAGCCAACAAGAGTTTTAATGATTCTCCACCACAATCCTCAAAAATAATAACCAAACTGTTCTGGTATCTTTCTAAACTGTAGGTTTTAGGTACACTTTCTAGGTTGAGATTGCGCGTAATCTCGTATTCCTGCTTGTATCTAACTAATGAGGCTGGCATCGGATAATCTTGCTTGAGAAATTTGAGAATGATGGGTTGGTTGTCTTGCTTTCTCACTCCCCGACAAACTAAAGAATTATTACTTTCATGAATTTGGTCGGTAATCTCGTAACCAGCTAAGTTAATCATTCTTGCAGTCTCTTTTAAGTATTAATACACAAATTTTTTATGAAGCGTTAATTTGCAATTTATATGTATTTATAATAATTAGACTACTTTAGAATTTAAGCAAAAATAAAGGTTTTAAATAAAGTTATTTATTTTTAACATTTCTTTAAAAAGATAAGTAATGATTCATGTCGAGATTGCGAGCGCTCGAAAGCTTATTCGACAAACAGGTAAGAGACACTAAATGCCATCACCGTCGATGTTCATAAGGTGTCTTTACTATGGAGCATGAGCCCGATAAACTCTAATTAAGGCTTGGCGAACTTCATAGGTCGGTTGAGGTACTGTGTTCTAAATTAAGATTTAGCCCTACATAGATATCTCTGAAAAATAATCCGAGCTTAAATGGTTGCTTGGTCTGAAAAAATACTTAAGTTCGGTCGATGTCTAATAGAAAGATTGCGATCGCTCCCAAAAATCTTAAATCTATTTTTCTTCAATCTTCTAATAGTTATTTAGTCATCATTTCCTTGAGCGAATCCAGTCCTTTCTTGACTCGCCGAGAAACTGTCACTGCACTAATACCTAAACGTTCGGCTGTCTCTTTTTGCGTCAAATCGTAGAGGAAAACAAACTCCAAGATTTCGCGAGTCCGCTCTTCCAACTTAGCCAGAGCTTGCTGTAAACGAATTCGATCCTCTTGAGCTAACTGAAAACTGCGATAGCGATTATCTGGTACTAATTCTCCCAGACAAGTAGCACCTTCTTCTTCATCCTGTAGGGGAGCATCCAAACTCAGAGGGGAGCGATTGCGACAGGCTAATTTAATTTCTTGCCATTCTCCCACAGAGATATTCAGAGCTGTTGCTACTTCAATATCAGTAGGGTGGCGATTCAGCCGCACTTGCAAATCCTTGACTATCGAGGATGATTGACGTTCTAGAGTTAGCCAGTGGCGAGGTACGCGGACAGAAGGGCTTTTATCGCGCAAATAGTGCTGAATTTCACCTCGGATGTAGGGAATAGCAAAAGAACTAAAGGCATTGCCCTTTGACATATCAAACCGCTCAATAGCTCTAATTAAGCCAATAGAACCTACTTGTAGTAGATCGTCGTAGCTTTCAGTGCATTGGTGAAGCCAGTGGTGAACTTCTTTCCTCACCAGTCCGATGTTGAGTTTGACTAATTCGTTGCGTACTTCGTTTGAAGGAGCTTGTTGGTACTCCCGTAACAATTGTAAGCTTTCAGTTTTTAGGTCATTGTTAACTCTGGTAGACATGGTGAGGTTTGGGTTGGTAGAGTAGACCACTGATTGTGCTTGAGCTTCAGTATGGCAAATTTTGCTTAAACTGCTGCGATCGCGGCACCAAACAGAAGTGATCGAAGACACTTTAAAGGAAATATAGGATGCTTTGCGCTTTGGCTCTGTCAGGTTTTTTCCTGTAGTTTTTGCCCTTATCCTATATTTCCTTTAAGTGCGTATCTTACTTGATTATCGATGCGATCGCAAGACCCTATTTAAGTAGACTGAGCAAACTTTTTAACACCAGAAGTAAGCAACCGCTTTCGTAGGTTAGGGGCTAAGCCCCTTCTTCCTAAAAAAAGAGGGGCTAATTGCCCCTCCAAGTATCTCAAGCAGAGTCAGTAGAGAAAACTTAACCCCTGAAAACTAGAGGCTAAATCTTTCGCCTTAGTTTGGAGCGGGTAGCGCGATCGCTCATGACTCAGAAATGCAGTTAATTTCTTCAACAGTGACAAGCGATCGCCCACCTCTGCCAACCCCCCGAAATTAGGACTCGGAGGGTTCAATGCGAGCATAAAATAAACCGCGAATTTTGACTTCAAGGGATGGTCTAGCTCCCAAGTCAGTATCAGAAGGTTGTTCGCTCTCAAAAATCCCGCCAATTTCACCCGTGCTACCATTCACCTTAGCAACTTGCAGAGAAATTTTACCTGCTTTAGTTTGGGTGTCAGCCAACTTGACATTAGCGCGAGTGAGTTCGCCTTGTTCGCCTTTCCCTTGAAGAGCCACAGCATTGTCATAACCGGTAGACACGCCGCGACCTTTAGGATCTAGGAAACCAGCACTGCGGTAGGAGGGAACGTTAAAGGTTCCTTCCAAATCAGTAGAAGTATTGAGAGTAGCCGATCCTGGTTCGGACTTAGCAACTAGCTCTTTAATGGTAAACAGGAAAGGTACTTGTTCGCCGCCGGGAAGCTGAACAGTAATCGCTTGGAAATCTAAGCCGTCCTCTTCCTTGAAAGTCAGAGTACCGTCAGAACTAACCTTTAGCCTTCCTTGTACCTGATCGATGCTAGATGTAAACCGGGTCAGCAATTTACCAGGAATATATTCAGCCTCTTGTCGCTTATTAACGGGTTCTTCCTTAACAAAAAAACTCGTTGGCTGCAAACACAAACCAGCCACCGAATAGGTGCTATCTGAAGCCAAAGGAATTGACCCACGAGCGGTTTCTGGCAAACTAGGGCAGTTATTTGCCAAGCCAGTGCCTCTAATTTGGTCGTAGGTTAGTGCCTCACTACTAGCAACCGTCGGCCCTTCTGAGCAAGCTGTCAGTACACTCAAGCACAGAGCTAGGAGTGCAACAATTAAAGCGCGATACCTCATTGTCAACCTCAATATCCAACATCGGAATAATAAATGTAGAAAGCCCTACTCTGGGCAAGACGCTGTGCAGGCAGGGCAGGCTACGGCAACACAACCATCCAAAATACTCCGCTGCACTCGACTCAAATTTTGAGTAAGTGCGGTGAAGTTAAGCAATAACTTAAAATTTCTGAAAAGGTTCGGTTAATAGCCCAATACAGAATTGTACATGGCTTGTGCTCACATACTGACTTATGGTGGAAGTCAGGTTGTTCGCCAACTTGGTAGGCTAAGTTCATTATGGTAGCATCAACTGGTACAGTCGAGCATTGAGAAAAAAAAGTGGGTTAATGGCAGTTGACAAAATACCTAGAATTACCTATATTTCAAGCAGGTAATTCTAGGCAAAGCAATGGACAGACTAATTAGTATAGGCGAACTAGCGGAACTCAAAGCCGTCAGTGTAGACACCATCAGGCGTTGGGAGAACGAGGGAAAAATTAAATCAGTCAGAACCAATGGCGGACACAGGCGGTACAGGTTGGCTGACTTTGTAGAGCAAAAACTTGGTAAAACCCTTGCTTACGCCCGTGTTTCATCCCAAGATCAGAAACACGACCTTGATAGGCAAGACGCGGTGTTGTCTAGCTACTGTCAATCTAATGGCTGGAATTACGAGGTCATTAGAGACTTAGGTAGTGGCATGAATTATCGCAAAAAAGGTTTAAATAAACTACTCGCAGCTATTTTAGATGGTGATGTAGCGCGTCTTGTAATCACCCATAAAGATAGATTGCTTCGGTTCGGATCTGAACTTATTTTTGCTGTATGTGAGTACCACGATATTGAAGTAATCATACTAAACAAAAAAGAGGATGCAACCTTTGAAGAGGATTTAGCATCGGATGTTCTGGAAATTATCACAGTCTTTTCTGCTAGACTCTACGGCTCTCACTCAAGCAAGAATAAAAAACTTTTAGAAAAACTTGCAGAAGCTACGCAGCCGTGATACTATGCAGAAATAAAGCAAGATTCAATCAGGCTCTATAATCAGATGACACTTACATACTGCAAAGCAATCCCGACACCTATAGATGAGTTGAATGCCATAGGCAAAACTCAGCTAGAAATGTTTTTGGGCGCTTACGCACCAATATTCCACAAAGCAGTATGTGAAACCGTCAACTTTATGTTGTTGGGAGAAGGATTTAATAAGTCGCAATGGAACACACACCTACAAAAAACTTACGGGATTAGTAAACGTCATGCCAATGGTGTAATCTCATCGGCTAAGGGTGCTGTTGATAGTGCCGCATTGTGCCGCATTTCACATATAAAAACCTTGGAAGGCAAAGCTCAATCTTGCGAGAGTTGGCTGAAAAAAGCCGAGAAAAAACTCAGATTAGCTCGGAAATTTTACGCTAAAAAGAACTGGCAGAACAGTAAGACTGGCTGTGGATTCCCCTTATCTAGCTCCTTAAAGCATCGTCAAACTAATTGGCAAAATCTACGCTTTCAGATACACAACAAAAAACGCAAGCTGACCAAGTATCTACAAATATTAACCACTCTAAAGTCAATCCCTATCAAGGTTCGCGTCCCCAAGAATCAAGCCTTCGTCGTTGGCTCCAAAGATGAGTCTTATGGTAATCAGGTGTGTCAATGGGATGGTGACAACTTAAGGTTTAGAGTGCCAGTTTGTTTAGAATCTAAGTTTGGTAAAAATGTAGATTCTAAGATTGGAAACTTCCCTCGCAACATCAACCGATTACCAGCTACGGGTGCTAAAACTTGGCACTTCTACTACAAAGAGGATAAATGGTGTGTCGCTGTTAGCTTTACCCCATCAGAGATTAAGCAAGTATCACATTCCGTAAATTATGGATGTATTGGGATAGATCTGAATCCCGGCTCAATTGGTTGGGTTCATATTGATGCTGAAGGCAACTTGAAATCGCACGGTCAGATCCCATTGCAAACTGGTTTGCCAAACGGTAAACAACAGGATAAACTTGTTAAGGCTTGCCTAGAATTGTCGGCACTGGCTATCAAGTTTCAATGTCCAATAGTCTCTGAGGAATTAGACTTTGCAACCAAAAAAGAGCAACTTAGAGAGCGTGGCAATAAATACGCTCGGATGCTTTCAAGTTGGGCTTATTCTGAGTTTTTTAAGTTGTTAAATTCAATTCTTTCTAATAGGGGTGTTGAGCTTTCAACAGTCAATCCTGCTTATTCCAGCGTGATTGGCTTAGTCAAATATTTAAGAATGTATGGATTGGCTAGTGATGAATCGGCAGCGTTAGTGATTGCCCGTAGGGGAATGAGGTTATCGGAAAAAATACCAGGCTCTTTAACCGCCTTTGTTGAGGTGAAATCAACTAAGCACGTTTGGAGCCTGTGGAATCAACTGAATAAAAAAATCAAGCAATCTGGAATAATAACTAATAGACATAGTTACTATTCTAACTCTAACTGGGATTTCCTGGGCAACCTCAATATTGAGGAAGCGTAAGCGATAGGAAAGATTGCTTAAGAAACTTACACCGCTGAGTTTTGCTAGGTTTACCTAGATTTTCAAAAGCGGCTAATATAGCAACCACCAAGGGGATACCAGACAAGATATGGACAGGGACACAAATTTGGAGTCGGGAAAGTTGCAGTCTGAGTTGCAATCCCTTACTGAAGAGGTTTATGGTTTAGCGGAGAGTTGTCAAGGGAACAGTCTGCTACTTTTAGCTTTACTGCGGACTTTGGAGGGTTTGCACCGGGAAATTCGGGAGAACCTGTTTCAATCGTCTTTGCCAGATAACCGCCAAGCACTTTATCAGTTACTAAGGAATATTGAAGCGGAAGGCGGTTGGCCTTATATTCACCGCATGAAGTTGCGATCGTTTTTAAGTGGCTGCGATCGCCTCTCGCTTCTAGAAGAGGAACAGGATGAGTCTGAGTGGGATAACACTCAGACTCCTCTGGAGTTATAAAACTCTACGGCCACAAAGTCGGTACTGTTGGGTTGGATATCAATGGTGTCAGGTTGGGTTGCACTGGCAGGATACTTGGTACTTGACCAGGAATCACTGGCAACAGGCTATGCTCAGACGCGGGGCTGACGTTTATACCTGAGAGCGGCAATGTCGCTGGCGGATTAATTTCAGGTGGGGTAGTAAGCCTCGAAGTTGTGGTCGTGGGAGTTGGTGTGGGAGTTGGTGTAGCTGTTGGTGTAGCTGTTGGTGTTGGTGTGGGCGCAGGGGTAGCTGTTGGTGTGGGAGTTGGTGTGGGAGTTGGTGTGGGTGTTGGGGTTGGTGTGGGAGTTGGTGTGGGAGTTGGTGTGGGAGTTGGTGTGGGTGTTGGCGTTGGTGTTGGAGTTGGAGTTGGAGTTGGAGTTGGAGTTGGCGTTGGCGTTGGCGTTGGCGATGGTGTCCTAGTCGGTACTGATACCAACGTTTCGTCAACATCTATAAAATCATCTACAGTGATCAGCGCTGAAGGATTATCTACAAAGATTGCTAAAATCTTGCCGCCGATGGAAACAATAGTATCTCTGCGATTTAAACCATTGCCTTGCTGAACTTGGAGATCGTTAAAGGATAAATTGCTGGGCAACCCAACAAAATCTGCGGCATCGTCGTAGTCAGTAATTATAGACAAACTACCAGCACCAGAGCCTAATACAAATAAATCGCTACCACTACCGCCAGTCAGGGTATCCGTGCCCTCGCCTCCAATTAGGATGTCATTATTTTCTGCTCCCAATAAATTGTCATTCCCAAAGCCGCCAATGATAGTATCATCGCCGAGTCCTCCGGCGATGGAATCGTCGCCAAAGCCGCCATCAAGAGCATCATTAGCCTTGCCACCGAAGATAAAATCGTTATCGTCATTTCCAAATAAGGAGTCGTCACCTTCACCTCCTAGAATGGTGTCCGAGGCAGCGCCGCCGGATGCTGTATCGTTACCTTTACCGGCGTAGATTTGGTCATTGCCAAAATCTCCATTGAGTACATCGTTGTCAGCTTCGCCAAACAGGGTGTCCTCACCGTCGCCTCCAGTGAGGAAGTCTTGACCATCGCCACCTAAAAGTTGGTCGCTACCGCGATCGCCACTGAGAGAATCATTACCAGTATCTCCATACAAGTAGTCATCGTCAGCATTCCCAAACACGCTATCGTCATCTTCTCCACCTCGGATGGTGTCGTTGCCAGTACCGCCCGTGACGATATCAAAGCCCAGGTTGCCGTTGACAAAATCATCTCCAGCGTCTCCAAACAAGGTATCGTTGTTATCTTGGCCGAGGATGGTATCGTTTCCAAGACCGCCGTGAATGCAGTCATCACCGACTCCGCCGAAAATTAAATCGCGACCGCTGTTGCCGACTAAAGTATCATTGCCTTCTTCGCCTAGAATTGAATCAGCTCCATCTCCGCCGAAAAGCTGGTCTAGACCTTGGCTTCCTTCTAAAGTATCGTCTCCGCCTACTCCATAGATAGTATCATCGCCATCTAAGCCGCGAATTCGGTCGCTAGCTGGATTTCCTACAATTTCGTCGTTTTCGTCAGTACCGAATATATTTGCCATAATTGAATACGTTTCTCCTCAAAAAAACCACAGTTGATGAATATAGCAACCGCTTTCTGCGGTTAGGGGCTAGGGGCTACGATGCTCAGGACTAGGGAAAGAAGGGAAAGAGGGGAAGAGAGTCAATAGTTTGGGCCTTGAGTGAGTGTCTTAACCGTTGTGGCGGTTGCTATATCTCCAGTTTTAACTGAATTTGTCAATCCGGTGAGATTAAATCATAATTTTGAGCAAAATCACAAATAAATGTTAGCAATCTCTTCAGATAAATTATCTCTTTGGGTTAGGCAGGTTTTAATGGCAACGGGGATGCCTGAAAGTGAGGCAGAAATTGTAGCATCTGGTCTAGTACAAACAAGTCTCTGGGGAATAGATTCTCACGGTGTTGCGCGAGTTCCCCATTATCTAAATCGTCTCACTGGTGGCACTCTTAACCCTCGTCCTCAACTACAATTTACTGAGACTGGGGCGGCGACTGGTCAATTAGACGGCAATCATGGTTTAGGGATATTTGTGTGTCATTTTGCTATGGAAAAAGCGATTTCTCTGGCTAGAAATGCAGGGGTAGGAATTGTGGGGATTAGTAATTCTTCCCACTGCGGTGCGATTGGACTTTATACTCGCCAAGCTTGTTTAGCAGGGATGATGGGGATTGCTTTTACTCATACGGATGCTTTGGTGGTTCCCCATTTAGGAAAGCGGGCTTTTTTTGGCACTAATCCGATTTCAATTGCGATTCCTTCAAGGATTGTAGATCGACCGTTATGTGTGGATATGGCTACGAGTATAGTACCTTGGAATCGAATTGTAAATGCCCGTCGGGATGGTAGCTCTATTCCTTTAGGATTAGCGGTGAATGAAGAGGGAGAAGATACTGATGAATTGAGGGAAATGGTGGCGCTTAAACCTATAGCTGAGCATAAGGGATATGCCTTGGGATTTATGATTGATATGCTGTGCGGCCCTTTGAATGGGATGGCTTTTGGGCCTCATGTTACTAATATGTATAAAGATTTAAATAGAAACCGCTGTTTGGGTTCTTTGATGATAGCAATTGACCCTCAAAGGTTTGCTGGAGGTGCGTTACTTTCGCAGGTTGTGACTCAGGCGATTCAGGAGGTAAAAGCTCAGGGTGAGGCGATTCTTTTTCCTGGTGAACCTGAGTATGAATCGGAAACAAATCGCCGGGAAGTCGGTATTCCGATTGAAGCGGCAGTAGCTTTAGAGTTTCGGGATTGGTCGGAAAAGTTGAGTGTTATTCCTCCTGAATATGTTAATTGTTAGTTGTTGGTTGTTGGTTGTTAGTTGTTAGTTGTTGGTTGTTGGTTGTCATTGCAAGTTGCGAGGCACGAAGCAAACAGAAGTGAAGTGAAGCAATCCCAGGGGTTTGAGATTGCTTCGCGGAGCTCGCAATGACAAAACGTAAGCTAGGCGCTCGCCGCTCTTCCCCCTCTTCCCCTCTTCCCCTCTTCCCTAGCCCCTAGCCCCTAGCCCCTAGCCCCTCTTCCCCAGCTATTTCTGTTTCAAGACGACCAAAGTAATGTCATCAAAAACTTCTTGAGTGCCAATATAACGGCGAACATCGGCAATAATATTTTGCTGCATTTCCGTTGCCGATAAGTTGTAATTCTGACGAACTACGTCACACAATCTTTCTAGTCCGTATAGTTCCTTCTCAGGATTTTCCGCCTCAGTGATGCCATCTGTATAGAGGACAATTCCATCCCCAGGATTTAAGACTATTTCTAATTCACTGATAAAATCAGCAACATCTGATTCCAGGCCAATTGGAAAACCTAAATTCATTGTATCAATCAGTTCTAGGCTACCATCGGCACGGATTAAAATTACTTCTTCGTGTTGTCCGCTGATGCGTACAGTACCATCCTGATAGTCTAGTAAAGCCAGAGACAGCATTTTATCGGCATTCATCCGCTGGACGTTACCGTAAATTGTCTGGTTGACGGCACTTAAAAAGCGCACTGGGTCAGTTTCATTATTCGCTAATAATGCTCGTACCGCAGTTTGCGCCATAATCATTACCACACCACTTTCTAGTCCGTGACCGGTGACATCGCCAATGCCGATTTTAATCCGTCCATCTTGATTGAGCACGTCATAGTAGTCGCCGCCGACTTCGGTAGCTGGTTCCATGAATCCGGCGATATCCAGACCCGGAATTTGTTGCAATTCCCACTCTTTGGGCAGAATCATTTGTTGTAATTCGCGAGTAATATCTAGTTCGGCACTCATTCGCAAATTGTCTTCTTTGAGGCGTTCATTTAGTTTGACAATCTCTGTATTCGCCTGGGCTAATTCGGCAGTTCGTTCTTCAACTTTTTGCTCTAAGGTTTGGTAGAGGAGAGCATTTTCAATGGAAATTGCTGCTTGGGATGACAGAATTCTTAGCAGTTCTAAGCGATCGGCAGTAAAGGCATCGGTGGTAAGATTATTTTCTAGGTAAAGTAGTCCGATTAGTTTGCCTTGATTGATGATGGGAGTGCAGAGAACTGACTTGGGTTGATTTTCAACAATATAAGGTTCGTTGATAAAAAGTCCTTGGTTAGTTGCATCACCCAGTACCAAATCTTCTTGGGTTCTCATGGCATAGTTAATAATTCCTTGGGGGAGTAGGTCAGTGGTTTCTACTGACTGGGATTGCAAGACGGTGACTTCATCTTTGCCTACTTCTCTAGCGGCTTCAATCGTTAATTTATTGTTATTGACTAAAATCAGATATCCTTTTTGAGCGCCGGCATTTTCAATAGCAAACTGCATTAGTTTGGCTAGTAATTTTTCTAGGACAATTTCTCCGGCGAGAGCTTGGGAGGCTTTGATGACGGTTGTTAAGTCTAGGACTTCTCCATTGCTACCAGTAGAGGTGGTACTGGTGCGGTTAGTATCTGTTCTATTGGTTATGCGTACTCGCAACTGGGGATATTCTGTTTCTAAGGCTGTAACTTTGGCTTTGGCTCCCCATTGGGTGTAGCAATAATGAGCATTTCTGAGATACAATTGACCGATTTCTTCTCTGCCTAGTGATAGATAGAATTCTGCGGCGCGTTCGTAGGCTAGGGCTTCTTCGTGGATGAATTCTGATTTTTTAGCACCTTGGATAGCTTGTTCGTAAAGTTGTTGTGCTTCCCAGTTTTGACCTAGAATGCGGGCTTTTTCGGCTTCGACAAGAGCGTATTTATTTTGAAAATTTTCTGGGCAGTGTTCGACCCAGAGTTTCATCAAATGCTGATTTTCTTCTAGCTGCTTTAGAAATTCTCTTTGCTTTTCTATTTCACAATTGTTATACGCGCCTAGTAAAGCTAGAGAGTAATAAAAATTATGTTGTGGAGCAGGCAAATACGAACCACAAGATTGGACATATTTCTGAGCTTCCATACTTTGGCAGACAGCTTGACCATAATCTTTAAATAAATAATACAAAAGTGTTTTAGAAAAATTAGCAATAAATAAGAGCCATCCATTGTTACTTTGAATCCAATTTTCTAAATGTTCATTTTCTTCTTTTTGGGTAGAGCCAATGACCAAGCAACATTCTGGGTTATATATCCTTGTCAAAGTAATGATGACTTGATGAAAAATCTTCAAATAAGTAAAACTAAAATCTTTGTTTAATTGCTTAGTTAATTTAGTATATTTTACATAGTTTTCATTAGCATCTTCCAAATTATTTCCTTCAAAGAAAATTATTAAACAATAAGTTGAAATTAAAAAACCAGCATATTCGTTATTTCCTGAATCTATACCTCTTTGAATAGCAGTAAGAAGCTTTTCTTGTGTCGATGTACTTCTCAAAAACTCTTTCCAATGCCATATAAAACCATAGTATAAATGTGTAACAACAACTTCTAATTGGGAAATATTAGCTTGGCTCATTAACTTTATAGATAGTTGACCAAACTTATATCCGAGATCAATATCCCTTGTTACTCCACACAAAATAAATCCAGCATAAAAACTATAAGTATATGCAGCTAATGGAGGATTTCCATATTTTACGCAAATATTCATCTGTGTTAATAGCATCAATAAAAGCAATAAAAAATTCGTAGTAACTGTAGTAGGTAAAATGTGGTGAATGATCGATATAGCAGCAATTTTATACTCATCCTTTAGTGGCAGCAGATCAAATAAATCTTCAACCTGTATTTCTTTTAAAAGTAATGTTAAAGACTCTTGCTCTTTGTTAATTCTATTTTGGATTTCGACTGTTTCTTGAGGTATGATTATTCCCAATTCTGCCAAAGCTGTAACAGCAGTTTCTATCGCTTTTTTATGCTGAAATGTATCATAATAAAACATGATTTTTCCCTGATACATCCGCACTCTATCAAGAATTCCTTTGGTTTTTTGCTGGACAATTCCAGATATCTTTTCAATCTGCTCAAATTTAGCATTTAAGTAAAGAGATTCTAATGTTTCCAGATGAATATCTAGGCTTAATCTATATTGGGATTCCCAACTATCTTGAGCAAGCAGTCCTAACCCAACCTCTAAATATCTTAGGGAAGGTGCATAGGCTGTTGATATTTTGGCTTTTTGACCTGCACGAAGATTTAATTTAGCTAACTCGTATTTTTCTGACTGTTCAGTAATTAATTCCAAGCTCTCATTGAATTGATTGACAATTTCAAAAAGATTTTCTTCTAACAAATCTTCTTTCGTATTTTCTAGTAATAATCTTCCCACTTGCAAATGAACTGCTTTTTTTTCTGTTTCAGGAATCAGCGCATAGGCAGCTTGTTGAACTCGGTCATGCAAAAATTTATAGGGTATTGAATCTGGATACTGAGGAATAGAATTAGTAGAGATTACTAAAGTATCTTCAGATATTTCTTCTTGATTCCAGAGCAAAGGAATTCTATAATTTTCATTCAATGGTAAAATCAAACCTTCTTGGATAGCAGGCCAAAGGTCTTTAGTTGTATCAGCTTGAGATTTAGTATTGACGACAGAGAGAACTTCCAAATCAAATCTACTTCCAATACAAGCAGCTATTTTTAAAGCTTCTTGCGTATTTTTATTCAGTTTTTGAATTTTTTTAATCATTAAATCAACTACATTTTCAGTTATCTGAATACCTTGGATTTCTGCAATATTCCATTGCCAGCCTCCTTGTTTTTGACTAAATGAAAATAAATTATCCTTGTATAGAGATTGCAATAGCTGGGTTAAGAAAAATGGGTTTCCTTGAGTTTTACTACTCACCAATTCTGCTAAATTTTTGCAATTTTTTATTGAACTACTTAGGGAGTCGGCAATTAATTGATTAACCTGTGATGTTGTTAAAGGAGAAAGGATAATATTATTAATATTAACACCTAATTTTTGGATTTTTTCTAAGGTGAGAATTAAAGGATGAGTGGCATTGACTTCGTTATTCCGGTAGGCTCCGATCGTCAACAGGTATTGACTATTGGGTTCAGTTGTTAATTGTTCAAATAAATTCAGAGAGGGTAAATCTGCCCATTGCAAATCGTCCAGAAAAATCGCTAATGGATGTTCTTGTTTGCAAAAAATGCTGATAAACCTTTGAAAAAACAAATTAAATCTATTCTGAGATTCAGTCGCGCCTAATTGTTCGACTTGGGGTTGTTTGCCAATAATTTTTTCTAGTTCTGGAATGACATCAATAATGACTTGAGCGTTAAGTCCCAATGCTTCTATAATGCGTTCTTTCCAAGTTTGCAATTTGGTAGCAGGTTCGCTCAGAAGTTGCCGGATTAAGTCTTGGAAGGCTTGGCTAATTGCTGCATAAGGAATATCCCGCTTTAACTGGTCAAATTTTCCACTGATAAAGTATCCGCGCTGACGGACGATAGGTTTATGAATTTCATTGATTAAGGCTGACTTGCCAATCCCTGAATAACCAGAAACCATCAATATTTCGGTGCTGCCTTGGCTAACTCGTTCAAAGGTAGTTAACAGTTGAGTAACTTCCTGTTCCCGACCATAGAGTTTTTGAGGAATCCGAAACTTATCGGAAATATCTCGATTGCCTAGAGGAAAGACAGAAATTTGACCTGTAGTTTGCAGTTGATTTAGGCAGGTTTCTAAATCTGCTTTGAGTCCCCAGGCGGTTTGATATCTTTCTTCTGGAGTTTTAGCTAACAATTTCATCACAATGTTAGAAACTGCTTCAGGAATAGTGGATATTATCTCTTGACAGGCTGCGGGTTGTTGAGCAATATGGCAATGCACTAACTCAATGGGGTCAGTTGTTGGAAAAGGTAATTGGTGGGTTAGCAATTCGTAGAGCGTGACACCGAGGGAATAAAAATCGCTGCGATAATCTATGCCTCGATTCATTCTGCCAGTTTGCTCTGGCGCTATATAAGCTAAAGTACCTTCTAGTTGATTTAGGTTGCGAACCGTCTGGTTTTCTTCAGATAAACGGGTAGCAATTCCAAAGTCAATGATTTTGAGTTGTTTGGTTTCTTGGTTATAGACAATATTGGAAGGGTTAATGTCTTTGTGAATAATATTTGCTGCATGAATAGCTGCTAAACTTTCCGCTATCTCGATGGCAATGGTGAGAAATTCTTTTAGAGTAAACTGGCGCTCAGAAATTAAAGATTTTAAGGATTTACCTCCAAAGTCTTCTAAAAGTATTGCTAGGCTATTTTGATGGCGTTGAGATTGATAGGCTTTGATAACTCGATCGCTATTTAAAGAGCGGATAATTTCATATTCCTGCTTGTAACGAGTGAAAGCAGAGATACTAGGATAGTTATCCTTAAGGATTTTAATAATAATTGGTAAATTTTCAGAGAGAAGAATACCTCTATAGACTAAAGATTGCTCGCTTTCATGGATTTGTTCACCGATCTGATAATTTGTTACGCTCATAAGTTGCTCAATATTTAATCTGGGTAGTTTAGGGATTTTTTAATAGAAGCAAGTAGGGTGTTCTACCCCCAACCCCCTTAGAAAGGGGGCTCTACCCCCAACCCCCTTAGAAAGGGGCTTTTCGGTTCCTCCCCTTAGAAAGGGGGCTTTTCCGGTTCCTCCCCTTAGAAAGGGAAAGGGGCTTTTTCCGGTTCCTCCCCTTAGAAAGGG
>NZ_CACA01000111.1:0-24568 GCF_000180455.1 Kamptonema sp. PCC 6506 | reverse complement strand
AGTACGAACGCTCAAAACCACTCAAATTCAGCTTCGGGTTTCTGCACTCGCAGTTTCGGCCGCTGGCTGAGTTACACCCATACGAATTTCGGAACAGAAAGATGCTATCGTCATCCCCGAAGGTTGCTTAACAACGCTGGTGCGTAGCCGCAGATTAGGTATGAGATACCACAAACGCTCTTCAGCATAGAAACCTTCTGACTCCCCAATCAGTGTCAGCACGTCGTCTTCGCCGATAATGTAGCGAGTGGTGATGCCTTGGGCTGGCTTTGCTAACGCATTTTTAGAGGCGGGGCCTACACTTTGTAATAATTTCCCTGTCTTGGGGTTGTCAGAATTGGGAATGGGTACTAGAAGTCTAGAGCCATTCTTGTGATTTTGATCTGCGATCGGATTCCAAGTGACGCGAACTCCTGCTAACGGCGCTGAGACTGGGTTAAGCGAGTGTTCGGAGCAAAGTTGGATGACGGCGGGATCGGTTGCTGGTAGGATTTCAATCTTGAGTTCGGATTTACCCGCCTCCAATTTCCCGGAGGTCAGGTTATGAAGGGTACGCTGGGAAAACCACTTGCCTGCACTTTGCTCAAAAAATTCTATTATGTCCATGAATTATATTGTCTCGCGTCACTACTGCTCAATACTTTAATTTTAATTGTCTGGGGATTGAAATCTACAGGTTAAAGGCTGCGGCTATCTAAACTGCGGGTTCGCGGCATGACTAATTGCGCGAGGGGGCGAGCTAGAATTAACTTCAACCATTTACCCTTACCATTAAACGCAGTATTTGTCAATATCTACAAAACTACTCTGCGACCCTCATAGCAATTAGCCTTTAAATATGTCATTCTAAACAAAGATAAGAATTAAGATTGATACTATCCCCCTGGGTGCGGGTCGCGTCAAGCAAAGCTATTGCCTTACGAAATCCGGCAACATTTTTGAAATACCACCGTAAAATTATGAGTGAGTTTAGAGAAACCTTAGATAAATTATCGTTCGCAGAACAGCACGATCTCTTATCAACCCTACCAAGTCAGCTAGCAGATGCTTGTGATACAGAAAAATTGTACCACCTGCTAACAAATTATGATTTCATTGAAGCCAAAGTAGAAACACTAGGAATACAACCGCTAATTGAAGATTACAATCTAGTTAGAAACTTGAGTCTCTCCCCTTCCGAGCCAAAAGCAAAATCCCTACAATTAATTCAAGATACTCTTCGACTTTCTGCCCACATTATCTCTCAAGATCCCGCACAATTAGCGGGACAACTCATCGGGCGCTTATTGTCTTTTCAAAACATAGAAATTCAGGCACTACTGGAGGGCGCAAGACAGCAAAAAAATCCTTGGTTGCAACCGTTAACTGCTAGTTTTACCCCTCCGGGAAGCCGACTGCGGCGTACTCTCGTAGGACATACAGACTGGGTACAAGCAGTAGCAGTTACACCTGATGGCAAAAAGGCAATTTCAGCTTCCTCCGATCATACCCTCAAAATTTGGAACCTCGCCACCGGCGAAGAAATTTTTACTCTTAAAGGTCATCTCACTTATGTTAATGCTGTTGCCGTCACCCCGGATGGTAGGAAAGTAATTTCTGGTTCCTGGGATAACACTATTAAAATTTGGGATTTGGAAACCGGGCAAAAACTGTTCACATTTAGAGGCGATACCTTCGCAGTCGAAGCTGTAACCGTTACCCCTGACGGTACGAAAGTAATTTCTGGTTCTTGGGACGGTACGATTAAGGTTTGGAATTTAGCAACTGAACAGATAATTTTCAACCTCAAAGGTCATAACAGTTTTGTTCAAACTGTAGCAGTTACTGCTGATGGTAAACGCTTGATTTCTGGTTCTGGCGATCACAGCATCAAAGTCTGGAACTTGGAAACAGGAAAAGAACTTTTTACCCTTATAGGTCATGAAGATTGGGTAAAGACTATAGCTGTTACCACTGATGGCAATTACTTGATTTCTGGTTCTTATGATAAGACAATCAAAGTTTGGAATTTAGCCACAAAAGAAGCAATTTTTACTCTCAGAGGTCATACTAGCTTTGTGCAGTCTGTGGTACTATCTCTAGATGAAAAACTGGTGATTTCTGGTTCTGGTGACAAAACTATAAAAGTTTGGAACTTGGAAACCAAGGCAGAAGTTTTTACATTGCTCAATCATATTGCCCCGGTTAACGCTGTCGCTGTACTTCCCGATGGTAAGCAGATTATTTCGGGTTCATCTGACAAAACTCTTAAGATTTGGGATCTGGAAACAGGAGATGAAAATTTATCTTTTTTAGGACATTTAGACTGGGTAAATGCTGTGGCCATTACCCCTGATGGTCAGCGAGTTATTTCCGGTGCTGGTGATAATAATATTAAAGTTTGGGATTTAAAAACAAAGACTGAAATTTGTACAATCTCAGGTCATGACGACTGGATTAAAGCTGTTGCTGTCACCCCTGATGGTAAGCGCTTAATTTCCGGTTCTGGTGACAAAACTATAAAAGTCTGGGATTTGGAAAATGCACAGGAAATCTACACTTTAACAGGTCATGAAGACTGGGTAAATTCTATTGCTATCACACCCGATAGTAAGCGAGTAATTTCCGGTTCTGGGGACAAAACTATCAAGTTATGGAATTTGGAAACAGGAGAAGAAATTTTAACTATTGCAGGTCATACAGATGGTGTCAAAGCTGTAGCTGTCACTCTTGATGGTAAACGGTTAATTTCCGGTTCAGGGGATCATACTCTCAAGATTTGGAGTCTGGAAGCTGGAGCAAATATTTTCACTTCAGTTTGGAATTTAGTTACAGGTAATAAATTTTTCACTCTACTAGGTCATACCAGTTTTGTTAATACTGTAGCCGTCACAGCCGATGGCAAATGGGCAATTTCTGGGTCGCGGGAAAGTACGATTAAAGTTTGGGATTTGGGAGGGAAGAAAGAACTATTTACGCTTACGGGTCACACTGATGCAGTAACATCTATTGTGGTCATGGGGAAACGGTTAATTTCTGCTTCTGATGATAATACTCTCAAAGTTTGGGATTTAT
The DNA here is from genome assembly GCF_000180455.1 of Kamptonema sp. PCC 6506. Taxonomy (NCBI): domain Bacteria; kingdom Bacillati; phylum Cyanobacteriota; class Cyanophyceae; order Oscillatoriales; family Microcoleaceae; genus Kamptonema; species Kamptonema sp. PCC 6506. Next base: position 21,514 of record NZ_CACA01000111.1, on the reverse strand, counting down.
CCAATCGAAAAGCGATTGCTAGTTTTACTGGAGATAGTGCTTTAAAATGCTGTGCTATATCTCCTGATGGCGTGACAGTTGTAGCGGGGGAAGCGTCAGGGAGATTGCATTTTTTAAAGTTGGAAGGGAAAATCAATTAAGTAGAAGGAAGAAGGTAGAAGGAAGAAGGAAGAAAAATTTAGTTATAGCAACCGCCACAACGGTTAGGACACTCGCTCATGGCTCAAACCATTGACTCTCTTCCCCCTTTTCCCTTCTTTCCCTTCTTTCCCTTCCTTCTTTCCCTAGCCCCTAGCCCCTAGCCCCTAACCAAATACTCATAATGCTCAAACGCGCAACGTCGGAGGACGAAGATAACGCACCCAAAAAGGTTCTTCTACTACCTGAGAAAATATGTACATAGTACCGATAATTTTGCCTGTAGCATCTCGCATTGGTACTGTGGAGTAGTAGTTTTCAAACAATAAATCATCTTTCTTCTTCAAGTGCAATTTTACACCGTTGTGGACTTCACCTTGCAGCGAAGAGTGAAAAAGTGTATAAAAATTCTCCTTGTGTTCTTCAGGAATAATCGACAATCTATTCCCCTCAACCTCTGGTAACATCCAGCCAAACAGTTTCTCCGCCGCTGGATTCCAAAGCGTTACTTTTCCATTAACATCTATGCCAATAATTGCCAAAGATGCAACTTTAATAAATCGTTGTAAAATGCGTTCGGTTTCTCGTAGGGCAACTTGAGAACGCTTGCATTCGGTAATATCTTGACAGATACCGTAAACGCGGGTGACACAGTTTTGTTCATCGTCCCAGATAATTTGTTTGCTGTCTCGCAGCCATCGCACTTCACCATTTTTAGTAATAATTCGGTACTCGCTTTCTTCACTACAACTAGATGAACAAGACTGGATTTGCTGCCATACTATCTGTTCGTCATCAGGATGAATTAGGTTAAAGTGTAGCCAGCCTAAACTCTTTAATTCTTCCAAGGTATAACCTGCAATCGCGGTAAAAGCTTCTGTCATCCACTCGCAGACAAAGACTCCATCAGACAATACAGTAAAATCATAACCAAATTCACAGATAATTTGGGAAAATTTTCGATCGCGAAACTCTAGTTGAGAGACTTTTGCTTCAGTTTCTCTAAATTGATTGATGTCTATATTTGTTGTTAAAACTTTCTCAAGATGTTGTTTTTTTTCAGTAATATCTCGCAGATTTATAATTATGCCGCCGACGCTGGAATCGTGAAGGCAATTGCTGCCAATCGCTTCTAAATATACCCAAGAATTATTGGCATGGCGTTTCCGAAACTCAATAGTTTGGTGGGGTTCAAACTGTTCTAGTAAATTGTCTAGGTAAGACTTCACAGCAGCTAAATCATCTGGATGGATTAACTCACCAAATAATTTTCCGATCCTATCTTCTGGCTTATATCCTAAAATCTGCTCTATTGCTGGACTCTGATATTGTACTCGCATATCAGCTTCTAGGACGATAATTAAATCGAAAGCATTCCGCACAATAGATTGTAGTCTGGCTTCGCTTTTTGCCAATAACTGATTTGACCTGATGTGTTTTTTTTGCTCATCCTGCAACTGCTTCTCTAACTGTCTAATTTGAGAGGCTTGCTGCATGACTTTGACTTCTAATTTATGATTAATTGTTTTCAGCTTTTCTAGGGTTTTATTCTCCTCAACAAGTAACGGGTCGCTAATTGCTACTTCGTGCAAAGACACTGATTGTTTTTTTAAAGTAGTTGTTATGTTTTGTATCTTTGGCAACAATTCGTTAATTTGTGGTTCTAAAGCCTGCAACTTATCAGATAACATAATCTACCACAGGAATTGGAAAAGAATACATTAATAATTGCAGAAATCTAAGCTGCTAACAACCGAGAATTTACTGATATTTACGGCAAGTTGAGTTTTAAGATATATTTCACTCCTCAGTATTTTGAGGGAATGGAATCAACCCTTAACTTGCAGGGTTAGATTGCTTCCTTCGCAACTTTACTCCCCGAATTGAATAATCTAACAACTCAATTGGGTGCATCAGCGTGACTTGTTTTCCCTGCAACTCCAAATGCTTCTTAATTTGCAAAGAACAACCAGGATTAGCAGAAGTAATCAATTCTGCTCCAGAATTTAACAAATTCTCAACCTTTTGCTGTCCCAATTCATCAGCAATTTCTGGCTGTAACATATTGTAAACCCCAGCACTCCCGCAACACAAAGCTGCATCTAGGGGTTCCTTTAATTTTACGCCGGGAATTTGCTGCAATAACTGACGGGGTTGCAAACTAATCTTTTGTCCGTGCAATAAGTGACAAGCATCTTGATAAACTATCTTTAACTCTCCATCAATTAGGGGAGAAAGTTTGGCTGTTAAACCTACATTTGCTAGGAATTCTTGCACGTCTTTTACTTTGTTAGCAAATGCCTGCGCTTTCTCTTGATATTCTGCATCATCTGCTAAAATGTGACCGTATTCTTTTAAAGTGTGACCGCAACCAGCCGCATTAATAATAATAGCATCAACACCTGTTCCTTCAAAGCTATCAATCATTTGTCTAGCTAAAGTTTGGGCTTGTTCGGTTTGCCCTTGGTGTTCCGGTAAAGCAGCACAACAGCCTTGACTTTTGGGGATTATTACTTCGCAACCATTTGCTGTTAAAACGCGCACGGTTGCCTCATTAACTGGCGAGAAAAATAGCCGTTGTACGCAACCTAAAATCATGCCAACTCGATAGCGTTTTTCCCCTTGTGCTGGAATAATTGTAGGTAAATTATCTCGGAATGATTCAACAGAAATGGCTGGTAAAATTGACTCCATTGCCGCTAAGCGAGGAAATACCTTTTTTAGCAAACCTGTGGAACGGACAAGTTGCTGTATTCCCGATTTTTGATAAAGAAATAAAGGTGCAAGTAAAGGCCGCAGTCGATGAGGATAAGGGAAGAAGTTAAACAGGATAGAACGAATTAAGATATCAGATAAACTTCGTTGATAATTTCTCTCAACTTGATGACGAGTTGCTGAGATTAATTTATCGTACTTTACCCCAGAAGGACAAGTGGTGACGCAGGCTAAACAACCCAAGCAAGTATCAAAATGCTGTGCTGTTGCCTCATTTAAGGGTGCATCACCTTCGTTAATAGCATCCATTAGATAGATGCGACCTCTGGGGGAATCCATTTCCTTGCCAAGTACGCGGTAACTCGGACAAGTTGATAGGCAAAATCCGCAGTGAACGCAGGTGTCAATTAATTTGGCTGAGGGCGGATTTTTACTGTCAAATCCGGGGATTTCTAAGGATTGTAAATGGGGATTTTGTGCTAAAAAGTTGCTGGGATTAATTAGTTGTAAATCGCTGTTTTCTGAGGATTTTTCTGAGGTTTGCATAGATTATTAACCTGTAGTTATACTTATGGTTTTTGTCGGTAATGCTGCCCTTTGGAGGGTAAATTATCGTCTAGAGGGCGGCGTTACGTAAGTTTTTAAGGAAATAGAAAACGATGGGGACTCAAAATATTCTCTGGGTCAAATTGCTGTTTAATTTTCTGCATTAAACTGAGGGCATTTCCATTATAACCCCAAACATCTAACTGTTGCTTAAGCTCTGCGGGAGCCTTTAAAATGCTGAGAAATCCGCTATGAGATTCGCACTGCTGACGTAACTGTAAAATGGTTTCTCCGGTCGCATTCTCAAACCGCAAAATTCCCAACCCGCTACCGCTATGAATCAAGCCATCAGCCAGATTGAACTGTGCTAAAGTTTTCGTAGATTCAGATGCTATGATTCCTATTTTACAGATAATTGTTGAATCTGGGGCAGTTGACCAAATAATTGATTGTAATCTCTGCCAGAAGTTCGTCTCATCATTCTCAGTACAGATGGTTCCTTTTAATCCTAACTTATAGCCCACTTCTAGCAGACGGCTTGATTGTTGCTCAATACTTTCTGGTATACTTTGAAATCTGACGGCTAAACCCAAATTTTTGCCCAAACCTAATTTTTCTACCAACTGCCTTGATAGCAAATCAACTGCTGTTGGTGTTAAAGCTGAGGATAATAAGGTTTGAGTTGTGTTTGCTAAGGCTTCAACTTCGCCAGTTAAAATTACCGTTACAGATGCGTTTGGCAGCGGATAAACCCGCATTGTAACTTGACTAATAATGCCCAGCGTACCGTAGGAACCTGTTAACAACTTCATCAAATCATAGCCAGCGACATTTTTAACAACGCGCCCTCCTGCTTTGGCAATTTTGCCATCGGATCGCACGAAAGTAATGCCTAATAATAGATCGCGAACGCCTCGATACCGCTGTCGGAGGGAGCCCGCGTCAGCGGTGGCGATAATGCCGCCGATGGTTGCCTGTTCTGGATATGCTGGATCTAGGGGTAAAAATTGACCGGAGGTGGCCAAAATTCGCTGTAATTCGGCAAATTTCATCCCTGCTTCGACTGTGACGGTTAAATCGCCAACGGCGCGATCGATTAGGCGGTTGATGCGATCGCAACTGACAACTACGAGCCCACCTGTACCCCTTTTTAAGGGGGGTTCTGAAACCTGACTGCGATCGCGAGGGTTAGGGGGCTCTATTCTCACCAATCCCCCCCAGTCAAGTTTGCTACCGCTACCCACCGGCAAAACTCCCCGTCGATTCCGGGAAATGCAAGCGATCGCACCCGCGAGTTCTTCTTGAGTATTAGGATAAACAGTGCAGTCAATTTCCGTACCTGGGGCGATCGCACTTTCTATCCGTTTTTGCCAAAAAGTATCTGTATCTTGCCAGGGACAGACGGCATCAGTACCGACAATGCTTTCTAGTTCTTGTGCTAATGCCCAGTTATCCGTTAAAGTCGATTTCATTAAAGTTAGGAGACACTCACTCAAAAAAATAACAAAAAAAAATACTTAAAGCTATTATATTTCTAAACATCATCTTAAGTAACTTTAATTTATGGAACTCGTAGATGCAATGGCCCTCCTCCATCCCGCCTTAGCAGTGGCGGTGGTGTTCCCGATTATTGGCATGGTTGTCAATATGGCATGGCAAACCCGATCGCGCCGCCTCCAAAGCGCGGGTGATGGCAAAAGCAAAATTCCGCCCTCCGTCGGTTCCGAGCACGTTAAATTAGGTCGCTGGTTGACTGGTTCAGTTGTCGGAGTTAGCTTAGTAGCTTTTGCCTATGTTATTTTTTTCAAGAGTATTTTGAAAAATCAACTCTGGAGTAAAGCACCTTTCCAAGTAGTTTTTATCGTGCTAATGTTTGCAGCCACCATCGCTTCACTGGTATTTCTTTACAAAGCAAGACTACCCAAATGGCGGGCCGTATTTGCCACTTTAAGCAGCGCTGGTTTAATAATTATTGCCTTCCAAGATGGTATTTTTCGCAGAGACGATCAATGGATGTTTTCTCATTTTTATTACGGTTTACTCGCCGCCATCCTAATGATTATTTCCCTAGCAATTGTTCCCGAAATTTACAAAGATAGAACCAACAAGTGGCGCAAAATACATACAATTTTAAACTGCGTAGCTTTGTTACTATTTATAGGTCAAGGCATGACCGGTTCTAGAGACTTGCTAGAAATTCCTTTGAGTTGGCAGCAAGAACACCTTTATCAGTGTGACTGGAATAATAAAACTTGTCCTAAATCCTCGTCATCCGTAGGCATGAGCAATTAAAAATGGCAGAAACTCAGGCAGAAACTCATAATTTCAAGAAATATACCTTAACAAGAAAGAGAACAATTAGGGAACTTGCCAATTTTGTTAGCGCTAACAATTGTATTTCGGCAGTCGAACACGCTGGCATTAGTTTTCTGAGCCAACTCTTTCAAATTAATCACTGGAGAGTCAGATTGTGGAGCTTGCATATACAGCTCATAAGCAACTTCCAAGACTTTAAAATTTAACGACAAAGGCTGAATTCGTTTTTCTAGTAGTTGAAACATAGTTTTGCCCCTCCAACAAGCTTCCTCATTAGTTTTCCAGAACTTGACAGTACTTAACCTCTGTCTGAAGTACAAATTATCATCAGCGTCAAACTATGCCAGAAGACAGAAAATTTTTGCCAATAAATATGTAAACTTAATGAAAAGTAGACTGAGTAACGATCGCTATCAGCATTGCCCACAATCCAACAGTTAACAGTTAATAGTTAAATATCCCGGTAACTTTCAAGTGTCTATTAATTGGGCGTAAATCGTGTTTTTAACACTCCTGATTTCACAAAAGCAGGTGGCTTTTGAGCAGGGTATAAAGTAGCAGGGATTCTTGATTCATCAGGGGGAGGAAGGGGAGCCATCAAAGGTTGGGTAATATCACGGCCAAGGAATCGTTTAGATAAACGAGCAATCAGAGGATTTTGGCGTAGTTGATCTTCATTGATGGCATAGATGTTCATATCAACATATTGTTTACTTACGGGATCGTATAAATGCTCTTTCATAATCCCTTCTAGTTCAAATCCTCCTGCTGACATAGCTGCTTGAGCCGGACGATTATAACCATAACAATAAGCATAAAAACGATGCAGATGGTAAGCATTAAAAATTAAGTCACCCATCAATAAAAGACCTTCAACTCCATAGGAAATGGAACGGTACTGTTTATCAAAAATCCCTGTGACTGATTCGGCTCTTTGATGAAAAGAGCTATAGTCAGCAGCACCAATAATCCCGATCGCGCCATGAGTTTTATGAACCATTAAGCATTCCAGATAACCACTTTCCGCCGGAGTTGCACGCGATCGCACGATTAATCTTTCCCTCACTTGTTCCACCGTTTCCGCTTTATCATTGAGACGAAACAGACGCATAAACTCATAGTTTGAGTACATTTTTTCAAAGAGAAATTCCGCATCATCAGGGTTAGTTCTGATTAATGTAATGGAATTACCTTGATGGAGAATTAGACGATTAAGTGTCATAATTTTATAAAAAAAACGATAATTTAGAAACCAGGTTTCTGAGATTTGTAGGGGTAGTGCCCCCGTGCCTACCCCCATCGATCGGGGCAACCACGGGGGGATTGCCCCTACAAATGCGTGTCCGCGTAATTCCTGAGATTACAATCGACCTGGATAAAAAATCCGATAAAACCAAGTAAAGTTTTGTTTAATTGTAATTTCAAAGCGGTTAGGTATGGTATGATAAACGAAAGGCTGATGGGGATTGTAGGTTTCTTCCACATACTTACCTCCCGATTCCGAGTAAGTGGGGACTTGAAAGTTAATGTTAGTTAAATCAAGTGAAATAGGCCCAAGGTTTAACCAGTTGACTAATTCTGTTAACACTTCCTGCGGGTTACTCATTAAATGCTCGTATACAACGTAAAATATTTTTTGTTGTAAGCTTTCTTCTAAGTCTTGCACTTGTTCTAAGGATTCGAGCACTGAACCGACAACCCCTTGAGGTAAAAATAATTGTTGGGCGCGATCGGCTCGCGATCGCGAAGCAAGTTTTTCGGGAAAATCTAACAGCAGGTTTTTTTGATGTTGGGTTTCTATAGCTGCACAAATTTGCCCTAATTCTCGTACACAAACCACCATTCGGCAGTTGGGATCGAGCAAATTAATTAATTCTAGATGTTGCAACCATTGGGGATGAATATCAACTATCCAAGCTTCAGAAATCTGCTCAAACCAACCATTAATAAACCCTATCATCGCCGATCGCGATCGCTCCATCGTTGGGTTAAATTCCTGATTGAGATGGTTAATAGCTTGGGGGTGAGTGCTGATAAAAGTACGGAAGTTAAGCAATAAATCGCATAAAGGCGATCGTAAGTGATTGCTATAAATATCTGGATGTTGTGCTAAACTTTGACTTAAAAAGTCTATACCAGAACAAGGGAGTCCTGTAAGATAGAGTAGGTGATGATTCAGCATAATAATCTCATTAAACTTGTAGGGTGCGTCATAGATGCCAACTGTACTTCCGTTGGCCGCCAGGGGTTAAAACCACCGTCTAATAGCCGTCTAATAGCTTAAGTCCTTTGAAGAGGACTAAGAAGAAAACTCTTAAATTCTTCAGTCCTCTTTAGAGGACTTAAGCTTTGAGACAGGGGTTAAAACCCCTGTCGGACTGTTGGACTGACAGACTATTGGACTGGGTTTTTTCGCCTAACTTAGGCTCAAACTCAACTCTACAAGATAGAATCAGCCGTAATTGAATCAGCAGAAACCCCCGTTAAAGATACCAACAATTGATTACTCGCAGTAACGCGAATGATGGTATCTCCTACCCGCTCGCCACTCCCAGGAGTAATAGTAAGATCGGCGAAACTAAGATTATCAATCAATTTCAAGAAATCTTGTCCCACCATAAAATCAGTAATGACACCAGCACCCTGACTTGGTGTTAGTACAAAAACATCATTACCAGCTCCACCTGTAAGAGAATCATCACCATCACCCCCATAGAGAGTATCGTCACCATTATCTCCCAAGAGAGTATCATTGCCAATGCCACCACAGACTAAATCATTCCCATTACCTCCATGTAACGAGTCATTCCCTTCGCCACCCCAAACAATATCTTGACCGGCATTTCCACTGACAACATCATCGCCTTTATTCCCCAGCAAAATGTCATCCCCTAACTCTCCCAAGACTGTATCATTCCCAGCATCTCCACAAAGAGTATCCTCCCCTAAGCCGCCAGAAATCCAGTCATCATTTTGACCCCCGCGCCCGAAATCATTATCCTTTCCAGCATCAATGGTATCGTTGCCTGCATAACCGTAAATAACATCTTTCCCTTGATTGCCAAAGAGTACATCGTTGCTACCTTTGCCTAGAATACTATCATCACCGATGGCTCCATTGAGAGTGTTAGCATCGTTGTCTCCCAACAGCACATCATGGGGAGGATTGCTAGCCGGAATCGGGCCAAGGTGACTGTTATTTACTGATAATTCTAATTGGCTCAAACCCAAGATATCATTATCGGGTGTGGGAATGGCTGAAATGTTAATCGCCGCCGCATTTGCCTTAGAACTCAGAGCCTTTTTTGTATTATTGGAGACGAGATCGCTAAAGGATTTTGTGCCATTGAAAGCCGCAACTATATCCTCAAGGGTACTGGTTTGAGCTACTTTTTGGGCTTTGAATAATTCCAGGATATTCGGGGCTTTGAGGATTTGATTGTTGGTGGCCGCGATTACTTCGGAGAATTGTGCTATGGTGTCGAGATTGACCGTATCATTCAAAGTTGTTGGGTCAATCTGATTGATGTATTGGTTCAGAAGGATGGCGATTTGGTTACTATCGCTGAGATTGAGAGAACCGTTTTGGATAGTTTGGGCGATCGCATCAATGACGATATCCCCTAAAGTTTGACTGTCTACATCAAGATTTGGGGCGATAGTTTGAACCGCCTTGGTAATTTGCGTGACTGAGGTTTGAATCGCCACCTGAGTTGCTAAAACCGCTAAACCATCGCTGGAACCCTTTTGAGCCGCTGTTATGGGGTCAAAAGTTCCGAGGTCAACATTACTAGGTAATCTCCAAGCGGCTTTTAGGCTCGTTTGCGCCGCCTCTGGGGTCATACCTCCATTGACGAGGGCCGCAATTACGGAGGTGAGGGGTGTTACCATCGTAGAACCAGCAACCGCTCTGAGGATACCTGTAAAAGCTTCTCCCGTCACCGCATCAGTGCCACCGACTATTACATATTGACCTTCTTCGGGGTCAAGGATGCCGTTACCATTAGTGTCGAAGTCGCCGGGAACATCGAGGCTAAAGTTACCAGCAGCATCGGTAGTGCCGCTAGGTTCGTCAGTGTCTTGAGTGCCGTTACCGTTAGCATCAAAGAAGACAGTGCCTCCAACGATGGGGCCATCTTGACCTTTACCTTTAACTGCGATCGTTTGAGTTGTGTTAGTAGTCGTTTGAGCATTGGTAGCTATGGGAGTAGTGCGTTTGAAGATAGCATCGGTATTTAAGTCAGTACCCACAACTTCTTGACTCTTGGTGGCTGCATTGGAGGCAGAGTTACCTGCGAACGTCGTATCGCTATTGATATTAACAACGGGGAGTTCATTCGATGCAGGTAAGCCTTCTTCGCTGGCTTTTAATGCCTTTTGAGCATCAATAGCCGCTTGAGTCAGGGTAAATATTGCTCCGCCAAACCCTTGTCCATCATCAGTGGTCTTGTTGGCATCACCGCCAACTCCTCCAGCAGCAACGTTATTCGTAAAACTGGAACCGTTAGTAATGTTTAGAGTGCCACTGCGGACAAAGATTGCACCTCCCATCCCCGCACTGGCTTGTGTTCCTGCTCCAAAGCCACCGTGGCCACCGTCGCCACCATTGCCACCATTGCTACTAGTGACAGCAGGACCACCACTGCCACCATTGCCACCACTGCTACCAAAGCCACCCCTGCCACCCCTGCCACCATTGCCACCATTGCCACCTTTGGAGCCACCACTGCCACCACTGCCACCATTGCCACCACTGCTACCAAAGCCACCAGGACCACCACTGCCACCATTGCCACCATTGCCAACTTTGGAGCCATCACTGCCATCAACTCCAGTTAATCCCAGTCCCCCACTTCCCGCACTGGTTCGATCGCTCCCCCGTGCTTGGTTACTGTCAAACGCAACGCGATTGAGAGTGACATTCCCGCCATAAATAAACATTGCACCCCCCATCCCTGCACCTCCTGCGCCAGGGTTAGCAACGCCTCCTTTGAGGTTGAGGTCATTAAACGTGATATTTCCCGATCTGACAAAAAAGAACGGGCGATCTTTCTCATCAACTTGCCCATTATTATTGTTATCGCCGCTAATCGTAAGGCCATTACCATTAAAGGTGATATCGCTATCAATCAGCGGCACCATCCGCAACAGAGAGTCCTCAAAATTCAACAGAGAGTCCCCAAAATTCAGGCGCACATTATTTAATAGGGAAATAGTATCGGCTCCTTCTTGGGTATTAGCTTTTTGAATCGCCCAACTGAGAGTCCCTTCCGTTGTCCCTAAACCGTCATCTGTATCTTTGTTGACTTGGATTCCTTCAATTTTTAGGGTAGGAGTCGGAGTTGCTGTTGGAGTCGCTGTTGGAGTCGCTGTTGGAGTTGGAGTTACCGTTGGAGTCGGAGTTGCTGTTGGAGTTGGAGTCGCTGTTGGAGTTGCTGTTGGAGTCGGAGTTGCCGTTGGAGTCGGAGTTGCCGTTGGAGTTGGAGTTGGCGTTGGAGTTGCTGTTGTCGCCTGAAAAGTATAGATTTCCCCAGTATTAAACGCCGCCGTTAAATTATTCCCAGAATTATCTTGAATAGTAGGAGTCGCCGCCGTATCTAATCGTAAATCTCCATCCCCAGTAATACCATTAACCGTTACCGTAACACTCGTTCCCGTAGCCGCAGAAACACTAGCAATTGTACCCTTAGCTGTGCCAGTGGGAGTCAGGGCAAAATCACTAATATCTAAACCCTGAACCCCTTCACTGAAATCGACTTGATAAACTACACTCGACGCATTCGTTGTCGCGGTAGTCGGAGTTTGGCGAGCAATCTTAGTAATCGTCGGAGGAGTCGTATCCGCAGGAGTTATAGTATAGCTTTCCCCTGTGGTAAAAGCCGCAGTGAAATTATTCCCAGTATTATCTTTAATCGTAGGAGTCGCCGCCGTATCTAACCGTAAATCTCCATCCCCAGTAATACCATTAACCGTCACCGTGACACTCGTTCCCGTAGCCGTAGAAACACTGGCAATATTACCCTTAGCTGTGCCAGTGGGAGTCAGAGCAAAATCACTAATATCTAAACCCTGAACCGCTTCACTAAAATCGACTTGATACACCACACTCGACGCATTCGTTGTCGCCGTTGTCGGAGTTTGACGAGCAATCTTAGTAATCGTGGGGGGAGTTGTATCAAAAGTATAGATTTCCCCTGTAGTAAACGCCGCCGTTAAATTATTCCCAGCATTATCTTGAATCGTGGGAGTCGCCGCCGTATCTAATCGTAAATCTCCTTCTCCGGTAATGCCATCAACCGTTACCGTTACACTCGTTCCCGTAGTAGCAGAAACACTGGCAATATTACCCTTAGCTGTGCCAGTGGGAGTCAGGGTAAAATCACTAACATCGAGATTTTTAACCGCCTCGCTGAAATTAACTTGATAAACTACACTCGCTGCTGTTGTTGTCGCACTTAGAGGATTTTGCCGAGTAATACTGCTAACAGTTGGTAGAACAGCATCGACATTAACGCCTGTGGTATCTCCCACATTCTTGAGAATTAAACCAACACTGCTACCGCCACCATCCTTAATTGTTGCATCTCCCGTTAGAGTTAACGCATTGCCTAAAATAACGCCATCATTATCGGCATTTCCTGCGGCAATGTTGTAACGAAATATATGAAAGGCAGAGGCTGCGCCCGTTCCAACTGAGGTCGCATTCACCGTTCCTCCGGTGTTCAAAGTCACCGGAATATACGCGCTTCCTGTGCCTTTATTAATCGTGACAGGTTGGGAGAAATTGACGATAAAATCTAAGTTGGCTCCCGCTTTAAAGGTGATAGCTGGTGGTACGCTAACACTGAGAATTTCGCCTACTGGTTTATATTCAAAAGCCCCAATGTCAACGGTAGTATTAACAATCCGGGCAAAACCAGTTCCTCGTTGATCGGTGGTTAATGCCGTCGCATTGGCATTATTGCCCGCATCAATGGCGGGACTTCCTGCTAGTAAAACATGGGTTTGACTTAATCCCCCATTATCGGCTAGGGGGCCGAGTTTAGCATCAAGGGGAGTTGCTGCTGTTCCAACTAAGGGGCCGACGGGAAAGGGAGTGGCTACTCCCGTGTTATCGCCTATGAGGTTTCCGCCTCCGTCTGTCCAGGTTCCGCCGGATAAATCGGGGTTTTTAATATTAGTTGATAAGTCGAAGTTTCCGGCAACTAATGTATTTTTTATGGTCGCTGTTCCATTATTCTGAAATATTGCTCCTCCATTATCAAAGGAGGTGCTATTAGTAACATCTGTATCTGCTGTATTGTTGGTAAACGTGCTATTAGTAACGTTGAGCGTGCCAATATTATGAATGGCTCCGCCACTATCTTGCACACTATTTCCCGAAAAGGTACTGTTATTAATTGTGGCTGTACTACTGTAGTAAACAAAGAGCGCCCCACCGCCCTCTCCCCCGTTACCCGTGACTTGGTTATTGCTAAATGTACTATTATTAACCGTGAGGTTGCCCAGGGTACTGGTGACGTAAATAGCGCCGCCTCGTTTGTCGGCTAATCCATTATTGAAGGTGAGGTTATTGAGGGTGAGATCGGTGTTTGAGGGAACATAAAAGAAGCGAAAGGCGGGTGCTGCGGTATCCCGTTGTATAATCGCACCGTTACCATTAATTGTTAGTTTTCCCCCAACTGTCAGATCCGCAGGAGTGGGTAAACCGTTGGCTGTACTGGAAAAACCGTCGGAGATATTATTATCAACGGTTGTTAGGGTGTAGGTTCCAGAAGTTAGTTCAATGATGTCATCTGCAAGAGTAGCATTCGCGTCTGCGATCGCTTGTTTTAATGCTGTTACATCACCAGCCGCGACGTTGAAGGTTGCCAATACCCCTGGATAGGCGGCCAATTTGACTCGATTAAAAGGAAATTGGGTGCGGATTTTTCCCAAAATAACATCCAGATTCCAGGTGCCCCCAAGTTCGGGGTTTCCTACTTTTTGACTGGAGGCGGCGATGTTAATTCCCAGGATTTGATGGAGACGGGAAACAAAGGTATTGCTCTCTTTTCCTATTTCACAGCTATATAAGCATAAATCGGCATTTTTTTTCAGGGCTTTACGCCATGAGTTTAATTGGGGCGCGTAACTATCGATATTATTGAGGTTCAGGGTTGTGTTGCCCAGATGTAGGGTTCCTAAACTTCCGTGAGCCACAATATGAAGGGCTGCTAAATTGTTATACTTAGAGAGAATATCTGTTAGTTGTTGAACTCCATCCCCATTACTGTTAATGAAGGTGACGTAAATTCCTGTTTCAATGGCATCAATCAGGCAGGCATAATCCTTGACAGCAGCATCTATTATCAGGAGTTCAAAAGGAGGTTTTTGAGGCGGATTAACTCGAACAGAGCCACTTTTCTTATGACCCAAGATTGTCATTGAGCTTATTTTCGACATAGCTTATCTTCATCCCTGCCATATTTTGTGGAAATTTTATCTCTCTTCATTATAATTCTTTATTTTTTAAGGTCAATACTTCGGACACTTTATTAATGGGCAAGGGTAGAATGCGGGTTTTGGGTTCCAAGTTCGCCGCGTAGGCGTAGCCAGCCGAAGGCATCGCCAAGGGTAGAATAAAGGTTTCAGCCAGTTCTCTAAAAACTGTCCGGACTATTGTAAGGTTCTCCTGAAAAATATTAAGTTTAATTTCAACGCTCGATTTCCTCTGCTGCCGCAATCAGAACTACCGGGATAGTGGTCTTACAAATGTCTAATTAAGTGGCTATAATTCCCGCAAAATTACCGGGTTATTGTTCGGATTTTAACAAAAAAAATAACCAGATTTTCACGATTCTTTGTTGACTTTAAAGCTGACGAAAATAGATACAGAGAAGGCAAAATTACAAAATCCCTCGCGGGTGCGAGATCATTTAGCGAACGAGCGCACCTATTTAGCTTGGATGCGAACCGCGATCGCACTCATGGGTTTTGGCGTTGCGATCGTCCGTCTCCGCATCTTATACCAATTCTCTAAATTAATGCTACAGTCTTGGGGCGGGTTTATTAATGTTATTTTTGGGTGGCAAATTTGATCGCGAACCCGCCCCTACCCCAAACTGTAGCAAACTTTTAGAGAAGTGGTATTACAACCGCCTCTGATAGCGCGTCCTGGCATTGGCTGGATGTTAGGGGTAGTATTTTCTTTAGTTGGTTTAGTGACTGTTTTACTTTCAACTAACCACTACTTTAACGTCCGCCGAGACATTGATGAGGATACTTATGAACCAGCAGAAGGTTGGGTAATGCTCTTCAGTTTTGCAGTGATGCTTTTAGGAGCTGGAGTTGTCTATTTTGTATTCTCAGCTCCCTTTGTTACCTCTATTCCTGTTGTCACTGAATGATTTTCAGTTAATATCTTAAATCCTCATTCAAACGAACTTGCACAATCTGACCTGGTTGAATAGTAGCAGGTTGGGGAGCAGTGGCGTAAGTTGTTGCAGCACCCGCAGCAGCACCCGCAAGTAAACCAATACCAGTAAAACCACTAAGTACAAATAATGCTACTCCTCCAATCCCGGAATTACGCAGAAAACTCCTTTGTGAGGGTTTGCGATCGCCACTACCAAATCGATCCGATCGCGCATCTAGAGGAATGCTACGACCATTAAGATACATCGCTTGAGCAATAAAGCGCGTACCTTCGCTATTGCTTTCAAAGCGTCCGATTATTGGGGTATTTGGTGGTACGATCGTATTGCCATAGCTATCAAGAATCCCTCCTTGTAATAGCAAAACTTCCTGTCTTGAGGGTTTGGGATCTAGCGCTAAAGGCTCTACACCAGGATAAAGCAAGCTGAGTCTAGTTCCTGCTGGTAGCAAGATATTGGGCGCGTATGCAGTTGGCGCGATCGCATTTGGTAAGGGATAAACTGAAGGTGGGACAAAATTATCATAATTGCTAGCAGGTAAAGGAGCGATCGGCTGTCTGGGAAGCTCTTCATTCCAATTTAATGGTCTTGCTGGGGTCGCATAACCCGGAATTGTCACCGATGGAACCGATCGCGGCGGCGTATAGGTGGGTGTATAACTAGGAGGTAAAGCGGCTTGTTGTCTTGTTTGGTTAACTGGAAAAGTAGCGATCGGTACTGTCAGCGGTTGGATCGGCGGATTTGGAGTTTCTAGTATCGCAGGATTAGGATTAGGTAGATTTTGGGGCGATCGCGCCAACGATGCAGTTTGAGTGCTACTTTGAGGTCTAGCAGTAGTAGAATTAGCCAGAGGTCTAGTGTTAGTGTTACTAGGCGGCGACGTAGGCGGTGGCGGAGTAGTTAAGCCGCGTTGCATTGGCCCTGCTGTAGCCCCCGTCATTGAATTTCCTTGACTTAACAGATTATTCGTCCCTGAAAACAAAGGACGCAATACCCAACGATTCTCTAAACCTATGCGTTGTAACTGTACTTGTTCTGGAGTTAACACCACTCCCGGAGCAAAATCAATCACAATTCTCGCCATCCCCGGCTGAAATTGGCTCAGGCTGACAGAACGCACCGTACCTTCTGGGTACAATTGGGTAGTATCAGTTCCCACCTCCGTATCCGGCAAATCAACAACTATCCGCGTCGGTTGGTCTAAAAGAGAAAACTTAGGCGTTATTCCCTCTGGCAGCATGACTTCTAGCTGATTTGTCCCCGGATCGAACAACCAATTTGTCAGCAATGCAGCAGCAGCTTGTCGTTGTCCTATTGGTAAGGTGACAACTACGGCGGCGACTGTCAGACTCAGGTTAAGCGACTGGCAAGCAAGCAGCGTGGCTGTGGCCTTGCGGAGAGTCTGGCTGTGTAAACTTGGCAAAAATCCCTGTACTGATTTTTTGTGTTGCATGGCCATCAAAGAGAAAGTTGCGATTAAAGCTAGGCTTGAGAACAATTAAAATTAAAAATTAAAATTGATTTTTGATTATAGGGGTGAATTATTTGGATCATTCTACATTATAATTTACTCTGTTGCAGGTTCTATTCATAAACGATCGCAAAATCTTGCTCTAGTTTAATGAAAATCAGTCTAAGACAACCGACTGGTCGCTCACGTATTTGGATATACATTGAGTCCAGTGATGTTTGTACCAGTATCTATACGTCGGTTGTTTTCGATCCTTACGACAACCTTTACATTTGGTTGGGTCAAATTCGCGACTCCCAATTGCCAGCATCAATGGTAATTGATAAGGAAGGTTATGGGGTAGAATTGATAGCCGAGAAAGCAAGCAATGAGACGATCCTGTTCAGAGTTGACCCGTGGCTGTGCAGAGATAACACCGCAACATTCCTCGCTACTACAGTTACACCTTATGAATTACTCACAGCTTTTCATGACGGAATTGCTGAATTTCTTAAGGAGGAATATCGTCCATCAGACTGGTCAAACATTGATAATCTAAACAACATCAATTGGGGCGCATTACTCAAGTCGCCAACTCTTCCCGGTCAGAATTGGGAGAAACGTTTGTTAATGAGCAGGTTGGGAGCCTATGACGGAAAAATAGGAAATGGAGAAGACTTATGGGAGCAACTAACACTTGAACAACAATGGTTGATTGTCTTACGAGACTTACTATACAGAATTGCAATCCTAGCTAGTAAAAGGCAAACGCCTGAGATACAAGCACTTGTAAATCTTTACGTAACCCTACCTGTAGATATTGCATTAGGTGAAATTGATTCAGATTGGTATCAAGGACGCGGAGTTGCGTTAAATAAAGAGTATGGATTAGATCGCGATCGACGCTATAGCCAACAAGAAAGAGAATGTCACTATATTCTCAAAATGACTAGGCTTAAAATGCTTAGAGTTGGGCAAATTGTTGATGGAACTGTGCGAGGTATTAAAACGTATGGGCTTTTCGTAGATATTGGAGGTTATCATGCCTTACTACATATTTCCGCAATTTCTCAAATGCCTGTCGAGCAATTAGATCGGATTTTTAAGCATGGCGATTGGATCAGGGCGATGATTGTGTGGATGGATATTGAAAAAGGTCGAGTTTCACTCTCAACCAGCGATTTAGAGGTTGAACCAGGTGATATGTTAAAGCACCCCTGGAAAGTCTATGAGACAGCAGAAGAAATGGCAGACAGATATTATCAGAACGTTTTGTCAAAGCAGGCGATCGATTAGAAAGGAGATAGGCTGTCTATGGAGTTACAGAAAAAGTTTTTGCCAAAGTCGCCGACACAATAAAGTTTACTTTTGAGGACTGGCTGAGATATGTTTGCATTAACCGCGCGGGCAGTTGTGCTTAGTTTAGGTAAAGGGCGCGCTCGCGTTATTTAGATTTTCAGTTGTAGCTGATGTTCTATATTGAGCGATCGCACCCTTTATACCAAATCCGGGTTTACTACCCCCTTTATTGTCATTGCGAGCGAAGCGAAGCAATCGCAAGGTCTCTGCGATTGCTTCGCTTCGCTCGCAATGACGACAGAATTACTAATAAAGGGGATGATTAACCCGGATTTGGTATTACTTCTAAACCAGCACAAAATCCAAAGTAGAAATCACACCATTAGCGCCCAACAGATTTGCCAAGACTTGACCATTACTTGCGACTTGGAACACAGTCCCGCCCAGAGTAGGAGTAATTTGTAATTGGTCAAAGGAAAGACCCCCGGCAAGTCCAAACTTATCCAAACCAACCTCAAAATTAAGTACAGTATCCACACCGCTATTAGGACTCAAAACAAAAACATCATTTCCTATTCCCCCAATTAAAGTATCTTCCCCGGAGTCGCCCACAAGCCAGTCATCTCCTGTGCCGCCAGATAAAATGTCATTATCTTTACCTCCCGCAAGTGAATCATTTCCGTCATCACCATTAAGATTATCTTCCCCTTCATTGCCATAGATCAGATCGTCTCCCTCGCCGCCATTAATACAATCACGTTGGCCAGATCCACCGACAGCAACAGATACACCTTTATTGTCTCCGTAGATAGTATCATTGCCCTCATCGCCGCAGAGTAGATCGTTACCGTTATCGCCTAACATCAAATCATTGCCGCTACCGCCACGAAGACCATCATTTTCCTTGCCACCTCGAAGGGTATCATTCCCTTCCTCACCAATAATAGTGTCGTCTCCTTCTTGACCATTTATTAAGTCATTACCGATGCCACCAAATAGCACATCGCGTCCCTCTGGATCGGTTTTAAAGAAGTCGTTAAGGCCGCCGTAAATGGTATCGTTACCGCTGTCACCCACAATCGTATCCGAGTTCAATTCACCCCAGATCAGATCGTCGCCTTTGCCACCGTAAACGAGATCGTTCTCTTTGCCAGCATGGATGGTATCGTTACCGTCACCACCACCGATGATATCGTCGCCGCGATCGCCAAAAATCAAATCTTCCTGACCAACAGGCGCAACCTCGCCATTACTACCGCGATCGCCCAAAATCGTATCATTGCCTTCGCCACCATAAAGGGTATCGGAGTCAAGCTGCCCAAATATCCAGTCATTACCTTTGCCACCGTAGGCAATATCCTTGCCTTCACCGCCAATTACGGTGTCATCACCCTCATTACCGTTGAGGTAGTCATTACCGCTACCGCCAAAAAGTAAGTCAGGATTTAAGTCGGAAACAGATAGATCGTTAACACCACCAAAGATAGTGTCATCACCACTGTCACCGATCAGGATATCGGAGTTGAGATCGCCCCAGATCAGGTCATTATTTTTCCCGCCGTGAACGAGATCGTTTTCCTTACCAGCGTAAATGGTATCGTTACCGTCACCGCCGCCAATGATATCGTTCTCCTCTTCTCCAAAGATTAAATCTTCTTCTCCAGCGCCATCTCCAGGATTTGCGCTACCGCTATCGCCGATCAGGATATCTGCACCGCGATCGCCATGTATGGTATCAGCGCCGCGATCGCCAAATAACCAGTTATCTCCACTGTTACCAGTCAACAAGTCATTTCCCCGATCGCCGCTGATGATTTCAATCCCACCAGCGAACAATCGATCGGGCTGAAATTCGACTTTTGGCACTATCTGCGGTGCGGTAAATGTAAACTCAGGTTTTTCGGGAATTGGAGTGCAACCACAACTCGTGTCCGGTTCCTCTACTGGGGCGAAAGGCTGAGTAGGTATTGGTGTTGCTGTGGGTATGGGTGTTGCTGTGGGTATGGGTGTTGCCGTTGGTTCGAGTGTTGCCGTTGGTGTAGGTGTTGCCGTTGGTATGGGTGTTGCCGTGGGCGTAGGCGTAGGAGTTCCCGTAGGCGTAGGCGTAGGAGTTCCCGTTGGCGTAGGCGTAGGAGTACCTGTAGGCGTAGGTGTGGGCGTGGGTGTTGGTGCAATTGGCCCCAACACAGTCGATACGCTAGCAGCCGCAGGACTAACTGCACCAAGGTTATCGGTAGCGCTGTAAGTAAAACTAGCCCCTGTAAAGTTGCCCGTAGATTTGAAGAATAACTGACTAATTTGAGCGGGTGTGAGCACTTGGCCCGGAGTGATGAGGACACCACCGTTAGCGGGATCTCCCAGATATAACAAGCCTTGTTCAGCGGGCGGTAGAGTGTTGATTGTGAAGGATGCGATCGCGCCATCAGGGTCACTTCCCCCTAATCCTGTCAGGTTAACGGTGCTTCCTGGGGGCAAACTGACATTACTATTGTTCGTTAATGGCGGAAGGTTGACACCAGCTTGGATTGAGACATTGCCTGTAGCAGGGCTAACTGCACCAAGGTTATCGGTAGCGCTGTAAGTAAAACTAGCCCCTGTAAAGTTGCCCGTAGACTGGAAGAATAACTGGCTAATTTGAGCGGGTGTCAGCACTTGGCCGGGAGTAATGGCGACACCACCGTTAGCAGGATCTCCTAAATACAATATGCCTTGTGCCGCTGGAGGCAAGGTGTTAATTGTGTAAGATGCGATCGCGCCATCAGTGTCGCTTCCCCCTAGTCCTGGAATCTGGACAGTGCTCCCTGGTGGCAAACTGGCATTAGAATTATTTGCCACTGGAGGCAGGTTAGGAGTAGGCGGGATAAGGGATACAGCAGCGGGAGCAGGGGTAGTAAGACCGAGGTTATCGGTAGCACTGTAACTGAAACTAGCTCCTGTAAAGCTGCCTGTAGATTGGAAGAATAACTGACTAATTTGAGCGGGTGTCAGCACTTGGCCCGGAGTGACGAGAACACCACCGTTAGCAGGATCTCCTAAGTACAACAAGCCTTGTTCTGCCGGGGGCAAAGTGTTAATCGTATAGGATGCGATCGCGCCATCGGGGTCTGTTGCTCCTAGTCCTGAAAGCTGGACAGCACTCCCTGGTGTGGCGACGTTATTGGCATTAGTCGCAAGAGGGGGAAGGTTTGGCGCTGCGATCGCGTTGACAGTAGCAGCAGCGAGGCTGACAGCACCGCTGTTATCGGTGGCGCTATAAGTGAAGCCTGCACCTGTAAAGCTACCTGTAGATTGGAAGAATAACTGACTAATTTGAGCGGGCGTTAGCACTTGGCCCGGAGTAACTAAAACACCACCGTTAGCAGGATCTCCCAAATACAACACGCCTTGTGCTGCCGGCGGCAAAGTGTTAATTGTGTAGGATGCGATCGTACCATCGGGGTCACTTCCCCCTAGTCCTGGAAGCTTGACTGTGCTCCCCGGTGGCAAACTGATATTGGAATTGTTCGCAACGGGAGGCTGATTGAGAGGATTAGGAGTTGGAGTTGGACTTGGACTTGGACTCGAAGTAACTGTTGTTGCCACAGTTGCACCAGTCGCCGTACCGTCATTATTGGCGGAAGTCGGATCAAAAGTC
>NZ_CACA01000112.1:0-1389 GCF_000180455.1 Kamptonema sp. PCC 6506 | reverse complement strand
CAGGGCGGTTTCATTCTCGAATTTTAGCAGAGCTAAAATTCTGAATGAAAATATTCAAGTCATCCGCGAACACTAAAAATTCAACTATCAATTTTATTGATAGTTGAATAAATCAAATTTATTGCTGTACATGGGTTTGAAAAGTTTAGCTGGGTAATTATTATTGAATAATTGAGCTAATCTACCTTTTTAATTGAGTGAAATTATCAGTTTTTCTAGCTTGTAGTTTAGCCATCTTTGACCGCAAGTTAATGATGAAAAGCCTAAAAATCGGTAAAGATTAAGAGCGACGGTTGATAGGAGCGATAAATTAGTGACTGCTATGTAGTTATGTCTCGGCCATATATCTTCCTTAAAAACTACATCTTTTACCCAATGTAACTGATTTTCAATCAGCCAATGACCTCGGATTTTTGACGCAAATATTTCGGCTGATGCCGATAAGCTGCTAATGTAATAAGTAAGATGTTCATAATCTTTTTTACCACGAGCGCCACTTCTTTCCACTTTAATTAAACTGGTAATATTACCCCATTTTAATCTCTCAAAATCCTTGAGCTTCTGGGGAGGAATATCAAAGACAGATACCTTTCTAACCAGGTGACGACCATGACT
The DNA here is from genome assembly GCF_000180455.1 of Kamptonema sp. PCC 6506. NCBI lineage: Bacteria > Bacillati > Cyanobacteriota > Cyanophyceae > Oscillatoriales > Microcoleaceae > Kamptonema > Kamptonema sp. PCC 6506. The sequence goes on along the minus strand of NZ_CACA01000112.1, from coordinate 774 downwards.
AATATCTACTGATTCTGCTTGACTTTTAGGTGGTTGATTTTCGATAATATTCACAACCTGTTTAAACAAGTTTTTTTGATTGCCTTTAAGAGCGATAATATAATCATTTTTAGACTCAGTAATCAAAGTAGTTGTCTCTTTTTGACAGTGCAAAGCATCCAATGTAAATATGTTCCCTCGATCGGGATAACCCTTGACTAGCTCTTGCGCCTGTCTGATTTCAGAACTTTTTTTGTTTTCAAATTTTTGGACTCTGACAACCAAACCAGTATTCTGACTGAATAAGGACACAATTGAGACAAAATCGTGAGTGCTATTCTGGGGATTTTGGCAGGTACTTCTGAGACATTTACCATCAATTGATACCCAATCAGTCAAGTCTATTGAGGTAGTTAGCTGACTAGCCCATTGATTAAATGCGTCGATTAAATCTGAGGTATTGACCAACATCATTACTCGTCTAATAGTAGAATAAGATGGGACTCTATCAATAGTGAGATTAAAAGTTTTAACGATCAGTTTTTGGTTGCATTTAGCAAAGGTTCCGAAATCTCTATATCCCAAATAACCCAACATGAATCCCATAATAACCAATAGTAATATTAGCCATAAGGGATGTCTTTTCCCGCTGGTTTGGCGTGGGTCATTGACTTTTTTCAAAAAAGAGATTAGAGTATCCATATCTATTATATGAAGAGCGATCGCTAAAAATCTTATCAGATAGCGCGATCGCTTTTACTTTTCGCGATCGCACCGGAGAATGAAACCGCCCTG
>NZ_CACA01000113.1:0-14486 GCF_000180455.1 Kamptonema sp. PCC 6506 | reverse complement strand
GTCATCCCCTTTATTAGTAATTCTATCGTCATTGTTCGCTGTGCTCCGAAATCGCAGAGATTAAGCGATTTCGGAGCACAGCGAACAATGACAATAAAGGGGTAATCGCGATGATGTCACTCTCGGTAGATAATTTTCTGGAACGAATGGTTTTTCAGGCTTTCGCGTTGCGAAGCCTAAATTATTGAGAATAGCCAAAATCCAGCGATCGCAACCCGAAACCATTTTTCTCTGCTCAAAGTGACATCATCGGGATAACCCACAAAGCAAGTTTATAGGCTAAATCCCTGCGTTTAGACCAAAATACAACGCCAGGTATTGAAGCACAGCTTCTTCATGACCTTGGAGTTCAGGAAAATAGGTCGCGATCGCACTCCGTACAGCATCTGCAAAAGTCACAAAGTCTTGAGTCTTAGTCTGCACAAAGGGTTCAAGCTTCTTGATCAACTCCCAATTACTCTCAATATTAGCCGCCCGAATCGCCTTTTCCAGGGGGGGAGCATTTGGGGCCGCAATCTCCGGTAAAATGCGACTGACAAAGGTGACACGGTGAAACACCCGCCAACAGGAGGGCTTTTTCTCACCTTGGTTAGCTTGACGCAGCGCGATCGCATTAGGATCGCTACTTTGTTCCAACCAAATCGGGTCTACCACTTTGCCAAAAAAGTCCTCAAAGTTTTCCGTTGTCGGTTCAAAATAGAAGGTCATAAAGCGGTAAGCATCCACTTTCCCCGGTTGTTTAATGGGATTCCCCTGGGAATCGTAAACTCCCAGTTCTTCGGGATGGTACAGTCCGTAATACTTCGCTTTCAGAGCTTCCGTATTGGCATAAAGTTGAATATCCCGCTCGACATCCACTTCCACTTCCAACGCAAAAGACTTCTCTGTATCCCGTCCCTTCGTTTTCGTCGTCGCCAAATGACCGCCAAACATGGCATCCAATTCAAAGCCAACGGATAACATACCGACGCTCAGCGAAAAATCTAATCCACCGCCAGCCATACCTTGGAAGGAATAGAAACCCGTTGTCGTTTCTGTGGTAGCTTCCATCACGTCCGTAGACTCAGAGAAAAAGCCTCCATCCGCAGTCCAAACATAGGTATTCACTAAATTCCGACTCGCTATCTGTTTTCCACGCAATTCGTCCAAAGAACCCGTTGCTTGATAGCTCACATTCTGGAAAGTTGAATACTGATCGTAATAGGTTGCTAACTCCTGCCGTTGTCGCTCAATACGTTTTTTGAGACTATAGGCTTCAATAGGCTTAAAGTAACTCCATTGTCCATAATTCGCCGCATTGGGATAGTGCGGATCGACTTGCACGCTGCCATCTTCCTTCAAGCCAACTTTCCCATCCAGAGTTCCCTGTTTTGTATAATTAGGATTAAGCGGGAAGGTAATAATATTCCAATCTTTGGGGATATCTGGATTGGGTAAGAACCGATAGGATACCAAGGCATTATTATGGGCCAACCGCAGGGCAAACACATCCATTGTATCCGACTGGACTAAGGCTAACCCCACATTCGCAGGAATATAGCGACGACCCACATAGGAGTTAATTTCTGAGCCAATTTTCTCCCAAGCTCCCCAGGTTTGCAAACGGCTTACTTTGGTTGTGTTATAGCCATAACTCACACTGGCTTCAGCTATCGTGCCTTGAGAAGAACTAAAAGCCGTTTTTAACCGCGCGCCTCCCTCCAGTTCCAGAACCTTTTTCTCGACACCCAAACCCACACTGACTTCATCTGATAAACCCACAGAGGCTTGCATCTCAATGGACATATCAAAACCACTTTCTTTAGAAGACGAGTAAACATACTGGACGCTATCTGACTCGACTAATTGAATCGCCGTGCCATCATAGGGGTCCATATCGACACTTGCTCCCGTAAGGTTTTCACTAGGTACAGGGGGTGCGCCTTCAATGTAGCCAATAATTTGGGGATCTGCTTGCACTTGTCCGATCCATTCAGTAATCAAATTCCCCACTTTATAGCCCGTCAATAAGTGCCATTGACCATTTTTGATATAGCTATAACAGCGTTTTTGAATGCCTATTAAATTGCCATCAATGTCGTACTGTAAATCGGAATACTCTTGCACCCCTGGGCTACAATGAATCTTATCGTGGAACTGAGTTTTCACACCCGCTAGGGCAGAACGAATAATAGCTGTATCTTCGCTAATCGGAGCTGTAGACAAAACAGACATTGGTTTAGCATCGTTCAAACCCAGGGTTAAATGATTCCCAATCAACGATTGATCTAATAGGTCGGTCTGGCTTTCTAGATCGAAAGTATAATTAGCAATCAAGTCTTGTTTTTTCCCTTTAATGCGGCTAAACAAATTGTCTTGAATTTGTTCTTGGGTGCGGGCAATTTTCCAGATGCGAACTTCTTCCATCGTTCCCGCAAATGGTTCTAAGGGAATGCCTGTCTTTTGAGAAATTCCCCCTAATGTGAACTGTTTTTCACCCCAACTAACTTGAGGCGTAAAAGTTTCCATTGGCACGGGAATGCCATTTTGATAAAGGGTTAAACTAGAGCCTTGAGGATCGGGATTTTTAACCCATTGGGCGGCAATAATCACCGCATGGCTTTCTCCTTTCGAGTCGGAGGCAATATTGCCTTGATTTTCTTCTAAACGCCACCAAGCCACTAGCCCTTTTTCTTGACCATTAATCTTGGTTCCCAAATTCGCTAGAGCTACTACAGTATTCCAGAGCCGAATCTCACTAATCACCCCTTGTAAGTAACTGGGTTGTGAACCTTGATAGGTTTTCCCCATTTCCAATTTTTGGGAATTGCGGTCTAAGTCTGCCCCTTTATAAATTTCATACCCTGCCACTTTTTGATTGACATAAAAGCGAATATCTGCCCATTGATTGACGATCACATTAGGGAGATCGGCAGTTCCTTGATTTTTGACTTCCGTTTGATGTTGGCGGGTGACAGCGATTTTATAGAACTGTCCCACTTGTAACGTTTCACTGGATTTATAGATGTAGCTTTTTCCCTGTTTGTCTTCAAAGGCAAAGGCAATTTTGCCATCGGTGTCAATATAGAGGGAATAAGGCACATTTCGATCCGTGCCATCTCCCAATTTGCCTTTGGTCAAGATGCCTTGACGTTGACTTAATGTGTCAACTCGTAAGAAGGTTTCTAGGGTTAAATCTCGGTCTAAATCTAAGGTGGGATTGTGGTCGCATTCTAAGAAGCCGTTGCCCTTAAATTGCAAGGCATAAGATTGGTTATATACGGCGGACAAATGATGCCATTGCGCCATAGGAGTAGCTTCTTTGGATTTTTGGAACAGGTTGCCAACGCCGGCAAAGCTATAAATTTGGCTTTCTTGAATCACGGAAGCAACTAGGGAGGGTTGCCCAAAGATGGTGCCGTTATAACCATTGGGAGAGTAGTCTTTGGCGATTCCTCCTGTAAATTGCCAATAGCCCATTAAACCTGCTTCATTGCCTACAAGTCGGCGATTCATGTCGCTTTGAATCTCGGCTTCAGAGCGCGCTTTATTCCAAATCTGAACTTCATCTAAACTCCCGTTATAGTAATAGCCTCCTGAAGCACTCGAGCCTAAACGGACTTTGGTTGTTTGTGTGATGGTTCGGGTTTTCCCAGTGCCACTGTGCCATAATTTCCCATTGAGATATATTTTCATCTCTCCGGTGGTGGCATTTTTGGTAAATGCCCAGTGCGACCAAACTCCTTTGAAATCAGAGGCTTGGGCTGCTTTTTCAATTCGATCAAAAGTGCCACTACTGTTGGCACAGTCAAAGGTAATGAGGCTGTTACTCCAAGGGAGGTGAATTGTGAGTACCCTGCTGTTATTGGCATCTACAGCTTCCAGTACAAAGTGCTCATTAGGCAGTTTTGCTCCGCCTAATGCCCAAAAACTAATGGTAATTTCGTTCCCTGTGGGAATACTGGCGGGCGGAAGTTCGATATAGTCATCTACGCCATCAAATTGGAGGGCTGAGATGCAATTGCTACTCTTGGATTGAATCCCTAATGTATATTGGGACTGAGCAGAATTGTGATGAATTACGCGGCAGCTTTCTGCTAATTGTGCGGGACGAACCCACGTTTCTAGGGTTAAATCCCCTTTGGCATCGAATTGAGGAAGTTTAGCTGGCTCTCCAAGTCCCACATAGTCATCTTTGCCATCAAAGGACAAGGCGCGACCGGGTGATTCTGCCACCCATTGACAGGAGCGAGTGGTTTCGCTGTCGGCGACGGTGCTATTGACTACGTTTCCGCTACTACTGCCGGGTTGGAAGAAGAATTGCAGGGAACCGGTACTGAGGGAGTTGCTAGTACGGTTGTTGGTCGTCCATGCGTCGTAGTCGTAGGGGATGAGATAGATGGCAGTGTCTGCGGGGGCGCTGAGGTTGGCAGGGGTGATGGGAATGCTATCTTCTGTGGCACTCGTGTCTTCACTGACAACGACTTTCCGATTTCCTAAAGAGAGGATGGAGCCTTGGGGGAGCGTTTGTTTGGCTTTTTGGCTCAAGGTCAAACTGTTGATGGGTTTACCAACGGCAGGTTCTTTCAGTTTGCCAATAAAGATAGGCTGACTGGCTCCCCCATTGAGGACGTTGCTAAATTGTTGGACTTCTCGCGGCAGGTTGCGCCAAGTTTCTTCGAGTCCGGTGGATTGGTTGGTAATCTTGAGGGTGCAGGTTTCGGGGGTGGCACTGTCGGTAATGGTGAAGGTGGCGCGATCGCACTCGGGTTCAGCCGAGCGAGCTGTTGCACTCAGTTTACCGATTTCTACCTCTAATAAATACCGTGCTTTGGTGGTATTGGTATCGTAATAGGTAACAAAAAATTGATCGTCCAATCCTCGGAAATACAAGGCCACTTTCCCGGTCGCACTATTGACCAGTAAGGGAGTATCTTTGGTATAAGCAAAGTTGAGTAATCCCCCCGCTACAGTCAGGCCGCAAGGGTCTGTATGTAGCAAGGACATGGGCAGGGCAATTTCCCCTTGAATGCCAGAGCGCAATAATTCTAACTCGGTTTCTTTATTTTCCAGTTGAATTTTTTGCAGGGCTAACTGACTTTCTTTTTCCTTGAGTTTGTCGCGATCGGTGTAGAGTTTATTTAACTCATTAATCGTGTTGGTTAATTCAGTTTGTTTGTTCCGTAAGTTATTTTCGACATCTGTAATCTTAGAGGTCGCTCGCTCAGTTTTAGTAAAAGTGAAAACTCCTGTTTGCATAGGAGCGCTCAGGTTAGCCTGAATCGAGAAATTATAGTTATTGCCGCTACTCTTAGTAAGAGACAACATTCCCGCGACCCTTTCCCACCAATCATCTACCTTAAAAGAACCATCATAAATTAAGCCGCGTGAGCGATCGCTACTCCAGAAACTCGGTGCCTTTGTGGTTAAATGGTTAGATGGGCAAAGTCTTGTAGAACCCTGATAGCCACCCAAAAAAGTCCAATATTGACCATCATTATTATCATTTCTCGGCTGGTGCGATAAACTTCCATTGCCGTCTGCTGTCCAGTAGTTGCCATTGCCGTTCACCTGAATCCGACAAAAATAATTAAACATATCCTGTTTCTTATTATTTAAGTCGTCCGTTAATGACTTAACTTCTGCTTCTAACCTTGCCTTTTGTGCCTCCAAGATAATAATTCTTTGAGTGGCTGTTTTTAAGGCAGCAATCTCAATTTCCAACTGGTTAATACTAGCCTTTAAATTGGCAATATCTTCCTGTAAACGGCTAACGGCATCTAAATCTTGGTTCGCTGCATTCCCTGCCTGGAGATTTGGCAGAGTGAGATTATCGGGAACTTGGGCAATTCTGCCTTCCCGTGAAACGGCGAAATCTAAGGCGGCAATAAAATGGCTATCGGTTGTTGCTGAACTTGGACTACTGGTGCCAAGGGTTAACATCACCCTGGCATTACGTTTGACGGGTTTTTCTTGGCGATCGTACCCTGTGGAAACTTTTTCCTGTTGATGATACAGCAGGGCGGATAAACCCGAAGTAATATTCCGTTGCTCTGAACCGGATTGTAAGCTAAAGCTGGTACGTTGGAGTCCGGGACAATCGCCAATGGGGGCATCGGATTTAACCCAAGTTGCACCTTTAATGCTACCGTGAATGGCGTTTTCAGTTTGGTCATAGAGGCGATCGCCAAATCCTTCATCAAAACGCCAATAGGCCCATAATCCTGGTTCATCCCCAACTAAACGCTGGTTCATATCCGCCTGAATTTCGGTTTGGCTGCGGCAACGAGTCCAAATCCTGACTTCATCCATTTTACCATCGAAGAAAGCATCGTTCGGCCAATTACTCTTTCCTAAATAGTTCTGATTGCGAATTAATGTTCGGGGGAGATGAAGTTTTTTCTGTCCGATTAATAGACCATTTTTATACAGGGTAGTATTGCCTGTATCATCCATCGTGACAGTAATATGCAGCCACTCGCCAATTTCTATGGCATTAGGAATCTCGATTGACTGTGAATTATCTCCCTGATAAATATGCAATCCTAGATTATTAGTAGTCCCCACATTCGTTAAAAGAATATTGTCTGAGCCAATGCCATTTCCAAAGTCAAAGATTCTCGTGTAATTTCCCAACTCATGGTAGCAAACCCAACTTTCAATAGTGAAAGATTGAAAGAGATTTTCGGGCGTGGAAGGTAGTTCTACATAATCGTCTTGTCCATCAAAATTGAGAGCAGATTCGGCATAGCCTGACTTACTAATAATTGGGATTAATGGCTCTCCAGTAAACGAATCTGTCCCCGGTTGACGTTCTAAGACGGAGTTTTGATACTGCGGATCTGGACTGGTATAAAGTTGTGTTCCTTTGGTATTAAACAAGCCATCATTGGAACGTTCCAAATTAAAGGAATCAATGAGTCCGGTCTTACTATTATGAGTGAAAATTTGCCACCGCTCTAGTTCGGCGATTTGGGTGGGCAGCAATAAGACATTAAAGCGACCGTCTTTTAAGTTACGAATAAAATCTAATTCTTGGGTGGGTTCAAAAAAGGGCTTTTTCTCTAAATCTTTTGCCCCTAAACCGTCTTTATTCGTTTCGGGATTGTATTTGTGGCGACTGCGTTGATACCGCACTTCCATTTTAAGTTTTAATTCTGTCCCGGCTAAAACATAGCGGTCTACGAGCAGAGTTTCATTGACTAAGGGGACTTTTTGCTGTGCTTTATCTAAAACAAAGTTTCCCGCTTTGTCTTGTTTATAAAGCATATCACTGTGATTTTTATCAATGGCTTGACGGAATAAATAAATGAATTTGCCGTCTGATAAAACTTGGAAAGAAGCTTGAGACGTAAAGCGGGCAGTAGTTGATAAAAATGGGTCTATTTCTTCAGACCGTAATGTTCCGAGTTTAGCTTCTTGTCTCGTGCCTTTTTTCACAATTGGCATTCTAACATTGGGCAAGATTGCATAGCCCACTTGCACAATTTCGTTGGGAAAACTAATTTCTTTAGGGTTATCTAACCAGTAATTAACATCCAGGGGGCTTTTTTGTTGGGTTTTCGTGTCTTCTAGGGCTAAAACCGAGTAGTAGATCCGACTTGCTTCGTCCATAGCAAAGGCAATAATTGTCCCTTTGTGGTTAATTTGTGCGGTATATTTATAGGTCTTGTCAGTGTAAGTTTTGACGAAGTTGCTGAGGATATTCATGAGAGTTAATTTGTTGAAATGGTAACAAAGAAAGCGTCGATCTAGTTGACCAAAATAAAATAGAGTGGCAAAAACTAATCACAAGTTAGTTGCTACTTTTGTTTTGTTGATTGACATCATCTCACCGCTAATCTGAGAAAGACTGTAGGGGGGCATTACTAAATAGTGCTATTTAGGTTTCTGCTTCAACCCACTAGCCTTCAGATATTTACTTTCTTCGAGTATCACAGTTACTCCAGAGGCTCACAATGTTATCGATCTCATCAATACATTATCAGTCGCTTTTTTCTGATCTTTCAATTTTTGTTACATAAATTAATATTTTTGAAGGAATCACGGGCAGCGATCGCAAACATCCACCTACCCCCAGACGAACCCCAACTTGAAGCTACCCCCGTCGCCTATTCCGCGTACCTTAGCGCTGACTTTGAGGGGATGTCACCAGATTGACGACTTACCGCTAGGGCGAAAGAAGATTCACACCCAAGCGATCGAGGCGTTCCAGCTTATGATTTAATCCAGCAACTTATTTTACTGAGATTTGAAATTGGATTCGATCTAATTCCATCCAAGTAAATAAAGCCACAACTAGAGAAACTAAAATATCTACAGCAGTTAAGCTATAATAAATTCCATTTATTCCTACAAATAGGGGCAATATTAACACTACTGGGATAAACAGAAATACTTGTCTTGCCACAACTATAATCCCTGCAATTTTACCATTACCTATGGATTGGAACAAAGTAATGCTACAGAATACAAAAGACAGTATGGGTAGCAATATAGTGACAATCCGAAAATTGAGCAGATCGTTAGCAGTAAAAACCACCTGCGGCAACAACCAACTCAGAAAAGTTGCCGGATATAATTGTAGGGGCAACCAGATTACAGTTAACAGAATAGTGCCGCCAATGCCAAAAATAAAGTAGGCTTGCTTCATTCTATTATGATTTCCCGATCCATAATTTATTCCTATTACTGGCTGTAGAGCTTGTACGAAGCCATAAACAGGAGTTACGGCTAAAGAATATAGGTTCAATGTCGCTCCCGCGAAGGCAATATCAGTATCGGTTCCATAGTAGGCAATCGATTTAAAAATGACGACTTGTTGAACTATAGTCATTACTTCCATGATGAATACTGATATACCCACTGATAAGATGGGTGACAGTAAATCTAATGACAAAGTTAACTTTTTAAGTTGAACCGCCATCGAACTTTTTCCAGAAATAAAATAAGTAAAATTAACGAGCGTGTAAACTAAATTAGAAACAATCGTTGCGAAAGCTATTCCTTGGATACCCCAGTGAAAAACGCCTACAAATAGAGGGTTGAGAATGGTATTAGTCAGCACCGAAATAGCAGCAAAAATTGTCGCTAAACCAATTTTACCTTCCGACTTAATTAGCTGACTAGAACCTACCGCCAGGACAAAAAATACAGACCCTAACATATAGGTTTTAAAATACTCCGAACCTAATGAGGCAACTTCACCTTTACCTCCCATAAATAAGATTAATTGTTCGCCAAAACCGTAACCTAAGATGGTGACAAATAAGGAAATAATCAGACTCAAAATTATGAAAGTACCGAAGATATTAGACTGAGTTTTGATATCTCCTGCGCCAATAGCGCGGCTGAGAACCGAAGCAGAACCTATACCAACTAATAGGGCACATCCAACTACAATCGTCGTCAGGGGCAATGCTAAAGAGATAGCTGCCAAAGCGTTTTCACCAATTAGTCGTCCGGCAAATAAAGCATCGAGAAAAGGGTTCAAGCCAATTAGTAGCATTCCCACAATACCGGGAATTGATAAATTCAACATTAGTTGAATTAGATCGCCTTGGCGGATTTGATTTGTAACTTTTGTTTCCTGTTTTGAAGTCATTATTTGCTATGGTCTTGTAATGTAAACTAACAACTTTTAGCTCGATCTGGAGTTACGCAAAGAAACTGGGTTTCTCTGAAAAATTAAGATTCTCAACCTGCCTTCTGCCTCTACCGTTGCATAACTTTGGAGAATTAGGATAATTCGTATACGAATGTCGATCGAAAACATTCGCATACAGCATCGCCTCAAAATAGCAGTAAAAGAAATTTCTGCCCGAAATCACCTTTTATCAAATTTCAAGTCTCTTTCTACAAGGGAATAGAAAATGTCATAAAAAAGCCGAGTAGGAAAGAACTTGTTACAGGTCAAGAAAAAGAGGTCTTCCCCGACAATATAGTGCCTTTTGGGTTTGCGATCGTCCAAAGACTTTAAAATCGTATTTGCGACTTTTTCCGGTGGCATTCCTTCCTGATTTTCCTTCACCACTTCCGCCATATAAGCTTTGTGATTATTGCCATACATGGCTCTAGCTTCTGGTGACATATTAGCGATTGTTTTTAGATAGCCAGCCTCCACTTTTTCGGATACTTCTGTATTAATTGGACCCGGTAAGATCGAAATGACTTCAATTCCCCAAGGAGTTAATTCCATTCTCAAAGAATCTGTGAGTGCTTCCAATGCAAATTTAGAAGCAGACAAGGCGGCGAAATATGGCAGAGCAACTTTACTAGCAACCGAACCAATATTAACAATTCGACCTTTGGCTTTTCGGATCGCGGGGATAAATGCCTGGGTGACGGCAATTTGACCGATAACATCGACTTCAAATTGCAGCCTCAAATCATCGATGGGAATACATTCCAATGGCCCGTCTATGGCAACACCCGCGTTGTTCACTAATCCTACGACTCCTTTATCGCCAACTATTTGCGAAACAAGTTCTGCGGCATATTTAATTTGTTCCGCTTTTGTGATGTCGAGGATAATAGGTGTTAAATTGCCAGAGCTAGCCTGCTTTAATGATTCAGCATCTTTTTCTTTGCGAACTCCTGCAAAGACATAGTATCCTTGCTTTTCTAATAGCAATGCGGTTGCTCGACCAACACCGGAAGATGTTCCTGTAATGACTACAGCACCTTTTTTACTTTCAATCATTTTCGTTATCTCCATTAAAAAGAACTAATTCAGAACAATCCCTAATTACGCACAAACTAACTTCAGAAGCTAAACAGATCCAGCAACAAACTGAGGGGATCGCTCTTGGCGCTGACGTTTACCCTCAATCACCATCTTTAAGCCTTTACCAGGAGGAAAATTGATACCTAAAGGTTGTGGTTTTTCTGGTCTTTTATCTGCCAAAGCTAATTGATAGCGGGAAAGAATAGTCGCTAATACTAGCTTCATTTCAAACAGACCAAGAGCTTCCGCAGGACAACGACGAGCACCGCCGCCAAAGGGGAGAAATTCATAACTAGAAAATTGTCTTTCGAGAAATCGCTCTGGCTTAAATTCCTTTGGTTGCGGATATAAATCCTCGCGTTGATGAGTTTGATAAATACAGCCTCTAAGTATTGTCCCTGGACTCAAATCGTAGCCCATTAATGTTACGGGCGATTCTACTCTTCTTGGTAATGTTATCACTTGAGATGGATTAATTCGCAAGACTTCATTACAGACAGCATTCAGATAAGGCAGTGCAACAATACGGGCGGGATCTGGAAAATTACCCAGACTATCAAGTTCTTCAAGCAGGCGATCGCGAACCGCCAGATTTTTGTGAATCCAGTATAATCCCCAAGCGATCGCGCTAGCTTCAGTATTGCGACCTGCAAATAGAAACGAGGGTAAAAGATCCCGCACATCCTCATTAGTTAGAGGGTTCCCATTTTCATCGAGAGCTAATACTAAATCGGAAAGGATATCAGCGCGGGAGGAATCCGCTTGTTGACGGCGATCGTTAATTTCGCTGTATAGCAATTTATCAAATTGCTGTCGCAGGTAAAGGAAGTATCCCCAGGGACTCCGCTTACCAAAATCTCTTTGCAGAGTAGGGAAAGAGAAGATAAGGCTCATGATAGGAGAAAATGGAAAACTCAATAGAGAGGGAATTAGCTGCCTGAGTTGTTTGTAACGCTCTCCTTCATTTAAACCAAAAACTACTTCCAAGATTACCTGTAAAGCAATAACTTGCATGGTGGGAAAGGCTAGAAATGGTTTGCCGATCGCTTGTTGGCTAATTATTTCCTCTGTGAGCTGACAAATTCGCTGTCCGTAGGATCGCATTCGTTCCCCATGCAGGGGAGGCATTAACAGTTTGCGGCGATGTTTGTGGCGCAAACCGTCGAGCAAAAGCAATCCATTAGTTCCTCCTAGCAAGGAAAGACCTTGGTTTAATTCACCTGGGGCAGTAATTTCTTTTGTGTTGGTAAAAATCTCCTTTAAACCCTCTGGGTTACTAATGAAAACTACCGGGGTAGAACCAAACATAATCGTGAAAATTTCACCATAGCGTTTGGTAACGGTATTCATATAGCCAATCGGGTCAGATGCAAATTGAATGTTCAGTAACCATGTGGGGGTTTTCGGCCCTGGAGGTAGTTTCATTATCATTGGTAATTGGTAATTGGTAATTGAAATCAGCTATTACTAATAACTTGTAGGGTGGGCGCTCGCCACAAACAGCCTGTAACTCATAAAAGAAGATGCTTGAGGCGAGCGCCCACCTTACGTTTAATTAGGGAAATTAGATACTAGCTGCTGCATTTGTTTTTGAGGTTGACGCTGACCTTTGACTACCAGTTTCACGCCACTTACAGGGTAACAAAGTAGTCCTTCAAACTTAGGTTTTTCTGGTTGGCGATTGCCTAGTTCTAATTGATAACGTGAAAGCATAGTTGCCAATATTAGCTTCATTTCAAATAAAGCTAAAGTTGCACCAATACAAGTACGAGTGCCGCCACCAAAGGGCAGGAATTCATAAGGAGAAAACTTTCTTTGTAAAAAACGCTCTGGCTTAAATTTGTTAGGTTCTGGGTATAAGTCCTCGCGCCGATGAGTCAGACAAATATTAACTCTAAGTAGCGTACCCGGACTCAATTTATAACCCATTAATTCAATCGGTGATTCTACCAATCTGGGAAATGTGAATAACTGGGTGGGATAAATTCGCAAGGCTTCATTACAAACAGCAGTGAGATAGGGTAATGCGACAATACTCATTGGATCTGGCGAGTCGCCAAGACTATCTAATTCCGTTACCAATCGATCGCGTACTGTCGGCAACTTGTGAATCCAGTATAATGCCCAAGCGATCGCAGTAGCGGAAGCATCTTGAGCCGCGAATAAGGGCGAAATTACTAGATCCCGCAACTCCTCATCTGTCATCATCTCACCCATTTCATCGCGAGCAAACATCAAATCGGATAGAATATCGCTGCGAGAGAGATCTGCTTGCTGGCGGCGTTCTTTCACTTCTGCTTCCAGCAGTTGGTAAAGTTCTTGGCGGAGTTGAAGCAGTTTCCCCCAAGGACTCCAAGAACCTAAATTTCGTTGCAGAAAAGGCAGAATATTGGCAGCCTGCATTAAGGGAGTCCGCATCAAATTTATGATGGAAGGTAGCAGTTGTCTGAGTCTTTCGTAACGTTTTCCCTCGCTTAAACCCAATACAATCTTAATGCTTATTTGTAAGGTAATGTCTTCTATCGATGGGTAAGCTACAAAGACTTTGCCGCTCGAATGCTGACTAATAATTTTCTCTGTGAGTTCGCAAATTCGCTCTCCATAAGAGCGCAACCTCGCACCGTGAAAAGCTGGCATCATTAGCTGACGGCGATGTTTGTGGCGCAAACCATCGAGTTGCAGTATTCCTTGATTCCCCGTGATTAGGGCCATATCTCTGTTCAACTCTCCAGAAGCGGGAATCTGTTTTGTATTGGTAAAAATTTGCTCGATTCCTTGGGGATTGCTGACAAATAATACGGGAATAGACCCGAATGTGATGGTAAAAATGTCTCCGTAGCGTTTACCGAGATCGTCCATGTAGCTAATAGGATTGGTGGCGATTTTAAGATATTGCAACCAGATGGGAGCTTTTGGGCCTGAAGGTAGGTTCATAGGTCTTTTGATTAGTTTAGGACTTACACACGCTTGTGCTTTAACGCCGTCAAGATGGCGGTCTGAGTGCGATCTGCGATCGCGCGTAATTTTTTTAATAGGACTTAGGATCAATATCTCAGTCGCAGGGGCAGTATTGGTCGCGCATCCAGTATTTCTCCTTTAGTACCGCCGTCAAAGGTTAATTCCAACATCGGCGAGGTGGCGCGTTCGATCGCAACAACGCCATTGCGATCGAGCAGAGAAACAGCTTCACTCAGTTCTCGATCGCGATCGACTGCGATTTTGACACTGGTTAGCTTTTTTACTCCCAAGGGATGAGTAATTAACTGTTGATGCTTTTGACAAGAGCGATCGAGCCAACTTGTCAGAGCAATATCGCTACTCACAGCCAAACATATAGGCTCTGCCGCATTCGCAATATTCTGTGGCGAAAACCTAATAAACGCATCTGGGTACATCCACTCTGCCCAGTGTTTTCTAGATCCCGGAATCTGAGTTGTCATCTCAGGTAAAGAGCGTAAACCAATCCCAAAGGGAGATGCCCCCGTTTGCGGCCAACGCGCCCTTGCTAAAACGTCGATCCCAGTTCGTGCTGTATCCTGTTGGGCTGCATTTTCGTCTTCGATGCAGATGAGTTCGAGGTATGTATTCTCGAAGAAGAAAATCGTCGAGATTGTTCCTTGTTCTGCACGCCGCACTACTCGCTCGGAGCAGTGAAGACCTAAGTTTTGCAGCATGGAAACTGGCGATCGCGCTTCTGTAACAAAGATAAAAACGCGATCGATTTCCAGTAAAAAATTATCGGGACGCACCAGTAGTGATTGAGTTGACATGAGTGTTAGAA
>NZ_CACA01000114.1:0-1294 GCF_000180455.1 Kamptonema sp. PCC 6506 | reverse complement strand
GGTTCTTTCGTACTTACTATGCTAAAACTTTAGGAAAATGCCAGCTAATCAAAGCTCTAATTTCAAAATTGTTAAAGTTTCTAAATCCAAATCCACAACGTTTTAACAATTTTAATTTGTTATTAATTCCTTCTACTATACCGTTGGTTGTTCGGCGTTCAAAATACCCAACTATTTCTCCAAACCACCGTTTGATTGTTGGGACACTATTCCGATAGTATGGAGCAGCTTTTTCAATCCAATCTATTAGTTTCAATATCCCTTCCCCTAAGCTTTTACTCTTTTCAAATAAAGAGTGAAATTCTTCCTTTAATGAGTGCATTATTCCTACTAACGGTGAAGCTTCTTTTACTTGGTTCAATTTTTCTTTTTGTTTATTTGATAATTTAACTACGCCTTTTAATAAGATATATTTACTTCCTTTCAAGCTAGTAAATAATTTAGCTCTTTCCTTAACTTTTAAGGCTTCTGCCGTTTTTTTTTGGTCAACTCTCGCTTGATTTAACTCTTCATGGATCATTTTTGTAACATGAAATCTGTCCACTGTTACCTCAGCATTTGGGCAAAGTTTTCGCACTAATGATTTATAATTACCACTCATATCTATACTTACTTCTTCTATCTGTTCTAACACTTCTTCACCCCATTGCCGCATCATTTTTTCTATTTCTGATTGTGTTCGAGATGACACTAGCCCTACTAGCTTATGCGTATCTAGGTCTACTAAAACTACAATAAATTTTCCTTGTCCTTTAACCAAACTAATTTCATCTATCCCTAACCGTTTGAGTTGAGCTACGTGAATGGGCATGATTGACTCAGCTATAAACATTACCATTGACCAGACTTCTTCATTTGTTAATCCATTATTTTTAGCGACGTTATTAACGTCGCTATGGATCACCTGTTCGGCAATCATTAGTGCATATCTATTGGTAAAATTTTGACGTTTGGCTACAAAACTTAATGTTTCACTGAAAGGTTTTTCACAATTATTACACTTAAATTGCCGCCGATTTACTCTTAAAATTACTTCTCGGTTCCCCATCGGCAAATCTTTAACTAAATGTCCATGATTTTGATGAAGACGATGACTACTTCGACCACAGTGTGGGCAGATTGCCGTTTTTGTCTCTACTTTTACTGAGAAAATTAATGTTTCATCTGTTTGTCTGCTGTCTTCTACTATAACTCCGGGTAGGTTTAGCAGTTTGGTCATTATCTTTTTCATAGTTAACTTTGCTCCCAACAACTATTTACTAATATTTTAGCATAGTAAGTACGAAAGAGCCAA
>NZ_CACA01000115.1:0-4340 GCF_000180455.1 Kamptonema sp. PCC 6506 | reverse complement strand
CAGCGATACCTAACCTTTCGGGGTAGGATCGGCAACATAGCGGAAATCAGGCTCAGAATTCCAAGCACCACGCTCATCTTTGCCATTAGTAGACAAATTGAAGTAAAGATCCACAGTCTGATCCGGCTGGATATTTCCAAACATCGGATCTGTGAGCTTATCCATCGACGAGAGCGCATTCATAAACATCTTGGTATGAGAAATTTCGCGAGTCAGTAGAAATACCAAGGTGTTTTTTGTGCCTTGATCTGGTGCCAACTTAATCAACTCTTCATAAGTCTGGCGAGCTCCAGCTTCCGCAGCAATATCAGCACGCAAATCGCGCACAACATCACCACCTTCATTGATATAAGCTGCTGTCCAAGCTTGACCTTGACTGTCTAAAAAGTGTGGGCCCATACCGCGCACTGCAAACAGCGTACTTTTGAAAACTTCAGTTTGATCGACTTTTTGAGTGTGAGCTTCGATCAGTTTGCCGACCATTTCTAAGTGACTAAACTCTTCAAGCGCAATATCTTGAAGCATATCCCGAATCCCAGGATTTTCACAGTGAAAGGACTGCACCCAATATTGCAAAGCGGCCGTTAGTTCTCCGGTGGCTCCCCCAAATTGTTCTAGCAATAATTGGGCGAAACGAGGGTTAGGCTCGTCAATCTTCACCGTATACATTAGTTCTTTTTTGTGAAAAAACAAGGCGTTATCCTCCTGTAAGTTGCGTCTGCTTTCGCCAATTCTTTAATTGCTGGGAGTGAGCTTCCCAACTTGACTATTGATAGCTTTGAAATATATTGTCTGGTAAACAATCTGGTTATACTTCGGCCGCCAGATACATCTAATATTCGGGGTTGATCTACAATAAGATAGAGTTAAGATCGGTCGGGATTTTATAGGAGCGGTTTGTATTTGGGTGGATTACAGTATAGAGATCCCCTCCTTTTTTAGCAAGGTGGGCTGTTTCATGCTCAGGTTCAATTTCCGATCTTCGTATTTCCTATTTCTCTGGTAGCGAGCATAACATGACTTTTTAATAATTCGGCTCGCTTAGTAAAAATTATCGGCTGAAAACCTTGCTGAATATGAGTTAGAGAGTTTAAAAAACGATGAGCCTGAAACAGCCCTGCTAGTTTATAGTACCTAGTTATAGCGTCCCTACTGCTAACGGCCAAGAAGGTTGTGATATAATCTAGGTTGGGTGAAATGCAGTAAAACCCAACTCTTCATTAACAGTTAACAGTTAACAGTTAACAGTTAACAGTTAACTAATTACCTAAAAATATCTTTACGTTTTAGCAACAGAAAAGTTACGGCAAAATAAACAACTGCCTGCAACCCCAAAATCCCCCAATTAAGAGCTAGATTTTCCCAACTTGGCTCATAGACAGCACTCGGATCGAATAGCTGATGTAAAAAGTTTCCATCAGACAATTCTATCGGCTTAGCCACCATAGCATTTACATTCACTAAACTGCCATAAGCTCCTACAGACCAGCGGCTCACCGTTAGCCAAGAAATCCAAAGGGCTAGTTTTTCTATTGACAACAAACTATCTAATTTAAAAAATACTCCCGAAAAAATTATCTGAAAGCCTAAAATAAAAGGTAGAACTTTATAAGCTTGAGCGATATTACTTACAAATGCTGATAGCATCAATCCCAAATTCATACTAGCTAATAGCGTTAAAAAAGTAGTGATCCCTAAACCAATAGGCCAGGTAATTATATCTGAGTCTGGTTGTTCAAAGCCTAGTAAAATTACCGCTGTCATTACCACAGCTTGCAGACAAGCTAATCCTTTTAATCCGATCAATTTTGAAATCAGATAGGGGAATAATCCTAAGCTTGCTAAACGTTCTCTCCTCAAAATTTGCTGTTCTTTAACAATTGTCGAAAGAGAACTAGAAACGCCTACCAAAATAGCCGACAATGAAAAAAACAGTAAAAATCTTAGGGCTAAGAAAGCAAGCCGGGAGTCGCTACTATTAGTAAAAATGAATGGCTCCATGTTTTTTATTCCTGCTAACAAAATAGGGCAAATAGCAGCAGAAAATAATCCTATAGCAAAATTGATCTTGTTGCGGATTGCCAATTGAAAGTAGCGCTGAATTAGTAGGGTTAACTGTCTGAAAGATGAGCCTCTGGAAGAATTAGATAGTTTGGCAAAGTTAGCTGGTTGTTGAGAGGGATTGAGGCTAAGTGGTACGGCAATGTAGCGCTGGTAATAGCTGGAATAGCGATATTTATCTTCCCACAATCTAACGATAGATTCACCTTTTTCTAGTTCGCTATAAATGCCAGTAAAATCTTGATTGTGAATGGCAAAAAAACTATAAATATCTGCTGGCGGCCCGAAGTAGCAAAGATGACCGCTGCCACCAAGAAAAACTAGGCGATCGCAAATGGTAAGATTAGCATTAGCTTGGCCTGTAAAAATCACAGTCCGCTCTTGATCTGCCAATTTTCGCAATAGCGATACCATCTTTTTATCTAATCCTGGGTCGAGTCCAAAAGTCGGTTCTTCCAAGAAAAACAACTTCGGATCTACTACTAATTCTACTCCAATACTGACTCGCTTGCGTTCGCTCTTGCTGAGGCTATTTATTAATTCATGGCGATGTTCAAACATTTCAATATCATCTAAAACTTTTTTGAACACCTGATCCACATTGATATCAGCAGGCAAGCGTAATTTAATGGCATAAATCAGGGCTTCTGCTACTGTTAATTCACCGTGAAGCGCATCATCTTTAGGTACAAAACCGATCGAACAACTATAGCTATCAAAATGTTTCCGTAAATCTTCACCGTTCGCGTACACTGCGCCACGATTGGGGGCTTCAATTCCTAACAAAGTACGCAATAAAACTGATTGATTCGCATTGCTTGTCCCAGCTAAAGCTACTAAATTCCCTGGTTCAATTACGAGGGAAATGGTGTTAAGTAAACGCTGGATTTCGTTATTTTTATCCTTGCCTTCACGGACTAATTCTATTGCTTCCAAACGAATCGCATCGCCGGGATTGACTAAGGTTACTTCACCAGCTTGGTAAATTAAAGTAAAGGGGCCGATGCGAATTTTTGCGCCTTCAGTAAGCACTACAGAATTTTTAATCCGTTTGCCATTGACAAAAACGCCATTGCTGCTGCGATCGGCGAGAACGTATTGCCCCTGAGCGTTAGCATCAATGGTGGCGTGGCGACGGGATACAATCGGGGAGTTGAGCTTTAAGGTAGCGTGGCGATCGCGACCTATGAGCACAGAACGATTCCGCAGCGCGATCGCAGTTCGTGGTAAATTACCCGCACTAGGGCTAGCAGG
Source organism: Kamptonema sp. PCC 6506 (assembly GCF_000180455.1). NCBI lineage: Bacteria > Bacillati > Cyanobacteriota > Cyanophyceae > Oscillatoriales > Microcoleaceae > Kamptonema > Kamptonema sp. PCC 6506. Next base: position 1,025 of record NZ_CACA01000115.1, on the reverse strand, counting down.
ATTAAAATAAATTAGCTGAATTTGGTTTCTAGGGTCTTGACCGATCCGTAATTCTGTCTCATGTTTTAAAGCCAGACCTTTTGCAGGAGAGACTTGCGTAAAGCTAGGAAGCGCAAACATCCCATTAGTGCTGGGTTTGCTACCATCACCATCATAAATCCAGTAATCTTCCCCTTCTCGCCGCAAAACCGCTTGACTGCTAGAAATAATCTGCCAAACTTGAGGAACAAGTAAGTCAGCTTTGTAGGGATCGCGACCCAATACGTGCTCGTTTTTTGTTAATTCTAAGCGCAAAGTCTGCCCCTGATTGTTCAGTTCTAAATAGGGGTTACTAAGTAAATGCGTTTTCTTTTGCGTTTGACTCGTCATGGGTTTGTCGGGAAAGCAAGTGCGATCGGAGAAACAGACTGCATTCGAGCGGGTATCTTCTGATACGAATTGGCACACCCCTCTAAATTGTTCCGAAATCAACTATTAAAAGGGATAGTAATGCTATACCATGTTTAAGAAATTGCTACAAAGCTAATTCCTCCCCAGCATGAGCTACTGCATCAACCCCAAATGCCCGCGTCCTCAAAACCCTGAAAATGTTAGCTTTTGCCAAAGCTGCGGCTCTCAATTAGTAATTGAGGGACGGTATTGGGTACTCCGCCCCCTGGGGAAAGGCGGCTTTGGTCAGACTTATGAGGTAAATGAGAGTGGCATCCCTAAAGTTTTAAAGGTACTCACCTACAACGAGCCCACAGGTGTACGGCTATTTCAGCAAGAAGCTCACGTTTTAATGAGGTTGAGACATCCGGGGTTGCCAATAGTAGAGCCAGATGGTTACTTTACGTTTACACCAAATAACAGCCGCGAACCTCTGCACTGTTTGGTCATGGAGAAAATTGAAGGCCTGAACTTGCAACAGTGGTTAAAAAATCAGAATCACAAACCCCTGGGGATCGATCGCGCTATTGACTGGTTGGAACAACTGGCTAGAATTTTGCATCTCGTCCACACTCAAAATTACTTCCACCGCGATA
>NZ_CACA01000116.1:0-1284 GCF_000180455.1 Kamptonema sp. PCC 6506 | reverse complement strand
CCAATCTACTTGAGAAACGTATAGCGAAATCTTGGCCCAGAAATAGCGAAGCTGACACTGGGGGCAAAGTAGCTTTTAAAACCCTTGCTGTCATTGGAAGCATAAGATTGCCACGACTGGAAGGATAAACTTGCCATAACAGTAGCTGATATCAATTCCGGTGCAACCGGAATTGATATCATCCACTGCATCCCCGCAATCACACCCACTCGCCCCTGAAACTTCACCCGCTCGCCAAACCAAAATTCCGGCGCGAAACCGCCATTAAATTTCCATATATGCAAAGCCAACTGAAAAAGGAAAATAGCTTCAAGCTCGTCTGACTTTAATTTCCGTTTAGGCAATAAACCCATAATTCCTCCTGTTAAATTACAGTGATACTACAAGGTGGCGATTTTCAAAAACCTTTAATTGGTAAGAGTTTTAGCTTTCATACCAGCTTCACCAGGAGACGGCGGGAAAATGGCGATCGCCCTCGGTGAAGCTGCACTTTGTAGTATAGATTTGGTGCGATCGCCACCGCGTCCGAAGGCATCGCACATTTTTATTCCCCCGGTGGCGAGTTCCCAGTTGCCTTGGGCGGACCGAAATCATCAGGAATCTCATCCATAGAGGGGCTTTAATTTAGATAAACTAGGTTACTAGAGAGAAGTTTGAGAATAGGGACAAAATGAGATACAAATAGATTATGAGAAATCTTTAAAAAACTTTAGAGGAGGAACTAATGGATTTTGACTTCCGCGTGCTAGTAGTTTTATTGCCAATCTTGTTGGCCGGTGGCTGGGCAGCTTTCAATATTGGCGCGGCTGCAATCAGACAAGTGCAAAACCTGTTGAATAAGCAAGCCTAGACTTAATCCTGACCTCTGTACTGAAAAGCTGATGTTTTTCAGGCTGAATCTCCCATAATCTAGGTGTGCGATCGCTCCTCGGCTTTCCGGTTAAGGATGCGATCGCACACAATTTTTTTTAAGATTATTAGGAATTAACCATTATTTACGTAACGCCGACATCCTGGCGGTTCTTTAACCCCCAGGATGGCGACGTTATGGATACTTTTACTTAATCCCGGATTGTAAGTAAATCCACCTAATTAAACATAAGATAAGGATGGCTGAAAAGCCGACTGTATAAACATTCTTCCTTCTCTCCTAGATAACTAAATTTTTATTCCTTTTTCCTTCTCTCCTAGATAACTAAATTTTTATTCCTTCTACCTTCTTCCTTCTACTTAAAACAATGCTAAATTTTTGCTGTTTCTATTGCTAGAGAGTTTAACAACTTA
>NZ_CACA01000117.1:0-3949 GCF_000180455.1 Kamptonema sp. PCC 6506 | reverse complement strand
CATAGATTGACGCCACATATCTTGCCAAGCCTGCTGAGTAAGATAATTACGACCACTAAGAAAAAGTTTAGGAACAATAATAATAGAATGACTATGAGGATGTACAGAAATTTCACCAGGAATTTCTGTTTTGCTTTTAGTAACCTCAATGGCTCGTAAGTAACCCACACCAGGAAAAACTTTACGCTCAGTGAATCTCTTCCATCCTTTGGACATTAACTGAATTTGATTACGCAAATTAGATAAAGGAATATGTCTTTGAGTAAGAGTTAAAAAAATAGCTACATGATTAGGATGCTCCTTAAATAACTTAGGTAAGGCTAATAACAAAAGGCCTTGACGTTTTGAAGTCTTGGCAGAAATACAAACAGGACATTGGGGAACGCGACACCACCAAACATCTCTAACACTTTCTATCGGATGGGATTTTATACAAGGAACTGTAATTAAATTACCAGTTTCATTAACATCAACATCAAAACCAGGGCGCTCATGATAGCCCACAATGTCAATAGTAACATTAGGCGCACATGACTTTATACGTTGGCTATACTTAATATAATCCTCATCACCTGTACGCTCAAAAATATCCGCTATTTTGTAGGAGAGTTCCTTACACCGAGCTATACGTTTAGCCCTGGTTGAAGTACAGGCTAATTGAGCCGGAACCAATCGCTGTGGTATATTTAGTTTCATGATATTTAAAATTTTTGGAGCGGGCCGCAAACCCGCTTTTTACTTGAGAATTAACACCACTGTTCAGACTGGTGTTTCCAGAAAAAATCGCTAAGACCCTTGTAGGTAAAGGCTTTAACCTCAATTCTGAAATCGAAGAAGTGCCTATAGTATCAAGAGAAGGATCGCGTGACGCGGGCGCAGTAATATCCAAACACCCCCTTTAAAGGCGAAGAAGGCGCGTAAATTCTAAGAAATAACTCAGAATACACGCACCTAATTTAACCAGCCTTAAATCTCCTTACAAGCACCGGAAACTGAATCTAAAGACTCGGTTTCCACTGGTACAAAATTATTAGGGTGAGTTAAAGTCTTCAAAGCCTTGATATGCTGTGCAAGCAAAACCATCTGAGAAAGGTGCAAAGAATGCTGACGGTTAAGCTGAGCATTACAAACCTGCAACTCAGTTTTTAAAGCAGCTTTCACAGAAAGATGGTCAGCCTCAAGCGCAGCTCGAAGTTGAGCTAACTCTTGAGTCAAATGAAAAATATGCTGGTCAATTTGTGTAATATCCATCAAGCCCTCCATTGGCATAACAGTGGTTGGGTCAGCGGTCGCCTGGTGTGTCCAGCACCCGGTGGCCGCGCTTAAACTCATTAAACCATAATTTGCCCCATATTTTCTCACATAAGAAAAAGCTATAGAGAAAAAGTTTAAGTTTTTATAAGAAATCTCAATGAATTAATTTGGTAGTGAAGATGGTATCAATATGATACCGTCTTCAGTGTTTGCAATCACTCTGCTATCACTGCAATCACTTTGCAATCACTGCAATCAGAGTAAGTGATAGCAATCTCTTCTATAATAGCTGAAAGCTTTACACTGTAAGGATTCTTGCGAAAAACTATTTCAGGTACTAAAGTACATAAACGGATAAGAAAAGCTTAAATCGCAAAATAAAAGGCAATGGTATAGTCGAGATTGCTATCACTTGCAATCACTGATAGCAATCACTGATAGCAATCACATCATTATGAGAAAAGCAGAGATAAGCAGGCAAGAATTACCCGACTAACGGCAAAGGCTTCGGCCAAATTTCTCGGAGAGCCAGCCGGACACAAGACACCACAACATCCAATAACATATCGCCGGCCAGCCCCCCTCCAAATTTGGCGACGTTAAATATTAGAGTTTAAAGTTACATATCTAACTATGTAACTTCACATAAATAACTCGTATGTAACTTAGACTTAAGTACATAAAGTCTAGGGCATTTTTTCTTTTTTTCACCTCTGATTGTGCGTTCCGGGGTACTCCTGTCAAGGGCGATAAATTCTATTCGGTAAGTATTGGAACTCGATTAAATCTTATTAGTTATTATGAAAGGTTACTAGCTCGTTCCAATACCAACCTCATAACGAATTTCTCTTCCTCCCTTGACAGGAGCCTCCCCCCTCCACTAATGAAGGAGGTGAGAAAAAAAGAAAAAATATTAGGGGGGGTTAGTGGGTAATCAATATAAATTAAAGGAAAGAATTTACTTGTAGACACCCTGTCTACACTGTCTACACTATTAACCATTTAGGGTGCAAATATTGGTTTATATTTCTAATTATTGCACCCTAAATAAAAATACGGTTGTGTGGATATCATAATATTACCGTCAAGTTTACAACATGACCAAAGTTCTAATTGCATAATTCCTATCGTGTGTATTTATGGATTACAAATCTAAAACTATCAGGCAAGGTCGGAGGCGATCACCTCAAATTTCATCCAAAGGGCAACCCCAAATCTCAACTTCAACAAACCCATCTCGTCCTACATAAGGAAGCTCTTTAATATTCCCCTGTTTATCATACTGCTGAGTAAAATGTAAACAAGCAATCAAAGTATCATCCTCATTTTTAAAAGGACCATATATCCCACGCCAAATACCTTGATACTTTGCATGAGGAGTTCGGTAATACCAATCGCCATACTCATCACACCAGACAGAAAACTCGTAACCATGAATATTATAATTATTCTTCATAATTATGTTCATTTAATTTTTCTCGAAGAAGTTCAACTTCTATTTCTAAAGTAGCAACTTGTCTTTGCAAAGCAGCAGTTCTAACAGTAGAATCATTAAAAAAAATTAGCGGTTTAGAATGGGGATTATCATCCTCTAAATTAATATTAGCCTTATCAATATAAGCCACCATTTTATCAATTGCGCTGCTCATATTGGGATAGTTTTTAAGCGTTTGGACTGTTTCAGGTTTGAGGCTAAAATTACACCGCTTGAAGTTGGGCTTAGAGCGTTTCGCCCTAGCTATCTCCAGATTAACCAGACTCTTCCTATTTATCATAATTGTGTAAGGTGGATTATAAAAATAATATCGCTGTATTCCTTGTAAGTCAAGGGTTTTAGTCTAAAAAGTAATTTTATTTATCTTTGTTGTCTGACGGGTATTACTCGCCCAAAGGTCTTCGATGTTGGGGCGGCCCCCGACGCAAGCGTCTTAGTTGGGACGGGGGCCGCCCCCTTCCTAGTCATATTCAAAATAGCAAAAGTTTTCATAAAATTGTGCTCGACAAGAATCACAAGAAAAGAAATAAGTATTAGGTGAAGCAGTCTCATCATAAGTGTCAAGGCGCTCACAGCACACTTTAGGATAACCACATTTAGGGCAATCATGAGGAAAACTCTCTACAAATTTATTAGGAAGAGAATTATCATCCCAATCATCCAAGGGCATACTTAAAATTTTAGATAACAACTGATTGGGTGTTAAAGGCAATCGACGCTTTAACTTCTCTTTACTATTCTTTTTTTCAAAAGGCAATATTTTATCAAATCCACTAGACATCTAGTTAACCTCACAAATATAACTAATTATAACATAAAAGGCTAATTGTCAACAATAACAGATTCATTAAATATTTTACCATCGCAAGTCCGCCGATAACGATTGATTGTATCATCAAATACCAACTGAAAGGAGCCACCAACATCATAAATTTTCTCTTCAACACCATGTTCAATTTTATCATCAATCGAATCTAATTGAGTTTGGCTAATATAGTCCTTAACAATACCACCAGAATTTAAAGTCCTGATACCCAACACTTGCCTAGAAAATTGAGGCAACGCATCACCAAAACTGAGCAAATCATCAAATTTAGTAATATACTTAGCAGCTTCGAGTGCTACATCAGCAGGTGAAAAATCATTTCTACTTTTAGAATAAGCTCGACGCACATCTACAATTGGGTCATAATCAAGCTT
>NZ_CACA01000118.1:0-874 GCF_000180455.1 Kamptonema sp. PCC 6506 | reverse complement strand
CTCGGTTTATGGAGCTTGCCTAAGCCAGTTTCCGCACAGGCATTCCTTCCCTACACCCCCCAACTAGAATCAGCCGAATTAGAGCAAACAGGCGTGAGCCTTGCACAGGAAGCCGCCCAGTTGGAGCAATTCCAACAGTACGAGCTCGCCCTGCCCAGAGCTCAGCTAGCCACACAGCTCGCCCCCAACAAGTATCAAACTTGGATTTTATTGGGGATTTTATATATGCGCGTGCAGAAGTTTGACGAAGGGATTATTGCTTTGCAGCAAGCTCAGACTCTTGCACCTGAGAATGCAGACATCCGCTTTTTCTTAGGAGAAGTACACTTCCGCCAAGCTCAATATGACAAAGCAATTGAACAACTACAAGCAGGCTTAAGAATAAAACCTGATACCCCTGGAGCTTTATTTGATTTAGGCAATGCCTTCTACAAACTGGGCAAATTTCAAGATGCGATCGCCCATTACGAAAAAGCAGTAGCTCAGTATGAAAAAGCCAAAGGTCAGGAAAAAGAACGCTGGCCAGCTATTAACAATATTGGGTTAGTAAAATACGAAATGGGTGATACTGACGGTGCCATTCGCCGCTGGCGAGAGGCAGTTGCCATCGAGGAAAAAGCAGCAGAACCAATGATGGCTCTGGCAATAGCTTTATATAGCAAAGGCGATCGAGAACAAGGTCTAGCGATCGCAGAAACCGCACTGCGGATAGACAAGCGCTATGCAGGGATAGACTTCCTTAAGGAAAATCTTTGGGGCGATCGCTTAATTGCAGAAGCTAAAAAGTTATTAGCAACTCCCCGCATTCAAGCCACCCTCGCCCAACTTCAAGACGCACCCGCGCCGGAGATGCCTTAAGGGGAGATGGGGAGAT
>NZ_CACA01000119.1:0-2847 GCF_000180455.1 Kamptonema sp. PCC 6506 | reverse complement strand
TGATGATTGCGCTCAATTATTTGCTGACCGATTTTATGGTTTTTATTCAAAAACTTTAACTCTCACAGAAATTGATGAATTAGTTCCTTTGATGAATGAGTTTACTAGGATGTCAATTTTCGGTAATTTCCGTTTTATTACTCCTGAATCTAGCTCACAACGCTTATCCCGCACTGATTTGCTGCCTGAGTGGGTAGATTTTTTAATTTATGTTTGTGACAATAATGTTATAAAGACTGCCCCTGTTCGCCCTATGAAAAGTTTAGCAAAAACTCTTAGATGGATGAAAAAACAGGTTGCTCCGACCGTTGCTTATTTAAAGCGTATTTTTGGTTCTAATTTCACCGATTATATGCACGACCTTACTATGTATGGACTTTCTCGACATGATAATTTTCGTGATGCAATGGTAGAATATATATGTTATGATGCTTCTGAATAATAACAATTTATGGCTTTAATTCCTCCTGGTTTTCCTTACCGTGAAGTCTTTGACTTTCTTCAATCTCCTAGAACTTTAAATGAGATTGCTTCTCACTTTAATCTTAGGAAATCTACTGTTTATGGATTTCTATTGCGTCATCAAGTTTATGGGCATTTGTCAGTTACTAATGTCGGAGGTTCTTACTATTACAAAACTTTGTTCTATTTTCAGCATCCTATTAAAAGAAATTCTGCTTCTTAGTCTTTTATATTTATTGTGAGAAAGGGCGGCCCCCCGTCCCAACTAAGACGCTTGCGTCGGGGGGCCGCCCCAACTTGTTAAGAGTTTAGCGTTCTATGTATAAACAAAAAGTCTTTAGCTTATACTGTATTCGCACATATATACTATCTTCACACAATACTTATACTGTCTTCACACATAAATGATACTAATATTATTTATATTATTTATTTGACATTTTAAAAGTAGTATGGGAACCTATATTAAAGAGTTAAATTAAAGATATGAGTCTAAAATTATTACACCTGAAAATTCTGGGGTTTCTTAAAACTCCCAGGCGACCAAGTTCGGTTGCTCAACATTTTGGTTTATCTTTGCAAAACTGTCACCAAATATTAAAACGATTCGAGAGAGAAGGAATAGTAGAAATACATTGGGTGGAGGAGAAAAAATTTTATCAATGCGATTTTCACAAACTTGTTGATGAATTAAAAAACCAACAATGAATTTTTTGTTTTTTCTCTCACCTTCCCAATTAGTGGAGGGGGGAGGCTTCTGTCAAGGGGTTAAAGAAAATTAATCACGCACTTATTTTCTAAGCGAGCTAGAAATCTTTCCTAATAGCTAGCAACTCTTTTTCGAGCTTAGAAAATTAGTAAGTGAAAATTTTCTGTCCCCTTGATAGGAGTCCCCCGGAACGCACAATCAAAGGTGAGAAAAAACAATCCCCCACCCAGAAATTTATCTACAATAGAAATGTTGACAAACTGTGTACGTCCGTGTACACTATAAGTGTAAACAGTTGTGTACAGGTGGCAACATGGTTAGCAAATTAGTTTCTTTACGCATTTCTGAAGAGTTATTGACTAGATTAGAGGCTGATATGATTGATGGTGAATCGGTGGGTACAACCATTCAAAGAATTTTAAATCATCATTATGGTGTGGTCTTAGATTCTTCTCAGCGTGAACCTTTGCAAGAATTAATAGCTAATGAAGTTGAGAAACGATTAGCTAATTTAACGGCTGGCTATTACGAATTGACGGGAAAGTGTGAAGATTTGCAAGCACAAATTACTAAGTTACAAACTGTTAAAACTACTCGAAAAAAATCAGTCTAAATTTATTAGTGACTGTTAGTTACCTAAACTTTAGGTAACTAATTTAGTATCGTTAGGTACATAAATTATCCTAAAATACACATGATAGGATTAAAGAAATTAATTATGGTTTCTTATTTACATTTTTCTATTTTTCTGTAATAGTTTTAACAGGGTGGTGTTCACCTAGTAGTGTTAGGGAGATTACGCCCGACCGTGAACAGCCGATGCGAACTGGCCCTGCAAATAGGACTAGCAACCTAGACGTAATGTTAGGACAGGCTAGGCGGGTCAGCGCCCTTAACTTAGATAAGGAAAAGGCCTCACCAAAAGGTGTGGCCTCTAAGAAAAATAAATACACTTTCATTCTAACTTCAATGTCTTCAGATTTTTCTCAAATTCCTCAGACCCCTTTACTAACAGAGGGTCTAAATGCCAAAACTGTAACAAGCTACGATACAAAATATCCATCGCAGGTACAGCCGTACTTTTCTGAAACTTTGGTTAAGTCCGTTGGATTTGCCGTCCGCCCTCACTGGCTCCAAGGTTCAATTAAATGTAGCTCCCAAGTTTGGTTTAACGAGTTTGCTCCGGCGATCTGCTGCCTGCCTGGAGACAAAGTTGTATTTTTAAATAAGCCTACAAAAATAGGAATGCTTTTTGAAAATCACGGTTTTTCACCTGGTGGAATCAGGCTTGCTTTTAATCAAGATGGTGATCAAGTGCATGGTCATTTTACAATTTATGGTTCTTATCTTGATGCTTTTTCCTCAACTGAAGCTTTTAGCTTTATTTGGATGCTTTCTAACTTTGGAGCGAAATTTACTCGCATTGATTTAGTCTTTATTGACTTTGAAAAGCGCTTGCTTCCTCACACTGTTGCTAATTGGTGCGATGCTGGTTTACTTCGTGGGCCTCGTCAATATGAATTTAAGCCTGGTGTGGTTCGTTATGAGAAAAAGGGTTTAATTTCCTATGGTTCAACTCTTTGTTTGGGAAGTCGTGAAAGTGGAAAGTTTGTCCGAATGTATGAAGCTGCTTATCTCCATGATTCCGATTCGATTCGATGGGAAATCGAGTTTCA
>NZ_CACA01000120.1:0-2378 GCF_000180455.1 Kamptonema sp. PCC 6506 | reverse complement strand
GGACTTATGCGAAGGTAAAGTGTTATATTCATAAATGTCAATGTGATGGCGAGCGTAGCCAAGTGGTTAAGGCAGTGGTTTGTGGTACCACCATCTCGTGGGTTCGAGTCCCATCGTTCGCCCTTTAATCTTGAATAACATATTTATTGTCGCGTTGGTTTAGTCTTTTTAACTAGGCGATCGCTTTTGATTGAGGTCATACGTAACGCCGCCATCTTGGCGGTTAGGATACCGCCAAGATGGCGGCGTTACGGACTTACCATCTCGCTAAGGCCCCCCAGACGGCACCGGAGATGATACCCCAAATCGCGCCTAAACCTGCGGATGAGACGATCGCACCTAGTAAGGTTCCAACTTCCACTGGTGGCGTACTATTAAATACAGGTAATGCCGCAGACAAGACACCGCCTAAAATTGCGGCGGCGATCGCACCCAAAAAACTACCCCAAATCGTACCCAAAATCGCGCCTTTGCCTCCCGAAGGCTGAAACGCTGCTGGCAGCTTGGGTGCAGCCCCAAAAGCCCCCAATAACGCACCTCCGAGACAACCTCCTACAGAACCCAAACCAGCCGAGATCACAATCACCTGAACTAATAGAGTTGCCAATTCCACAGGGGGAGTATTCTTACCATTGAGTTCTGGCCAGATTGCAAACCCCAAACCTAAAAGAGCTCCAGCAATTGCCCCTAGAAAAACGCCCCAAATCATCCCCAAGAATGCCCCCTGTCTTCCCCAGACGCGGCCTACAGGCATCGCCCAGGGTGGCTTAAAACCACTCCAAACAGCGCCCCAAAAGGTACCAGCGCAAAGACCAGTTGCGATCGCTTCTCCAATCTCAGGTTTGTTGTTAATTGCGCCAAATACTACACCGCCGATCGCAGTTAACAACAAAGCGCCGGAAATCGCACCCAAAAATATACCTGCCCATTTTCGCCCAACTTGATTGGGTGGGACAGTTAATACGCCCCAAATTACGCCAAAGAAAATTCCCCAAATTGTACCTACAAAGATTGCGCCCAAAATTGCACCGCCATCCCGATCTGTTGCGGCGTAAATTCCACCTGCGATCGCCGCCAAACACAAACCGCCCCAAGCTGTACCCCAAACGGTATCCTGAACAAAGCCTCGAAATCCGCCAATAGGGGGCGATTGTACCGCCGGAGTGCGGTGTGACATCCCAGTAACAATCAGCGGTACTGGGTATTGTCCCAATTGACGAGTTAAACCCCTCTGGGGTGTGGGGGATGTCTGCATCTGGCTGCGCTGTTGTGGTACTGTCACAATCTGAGGCGGCGCTTGCTGTTTGCGTTTAGCCTTCATCGGTTGCAAGTTCTGTCCGCTGCGGACGGCGCTACGGGAGGGGAAGGGATCGCGGCCTTTGAGTAACTTGGCGCGATCGCACCAAGGACAAGCTTTTAAATGATTCCCATATTTATGCTGAGTATTCTTATGGCAAGTTACCAGCGCATCTTCGGCTTCTTTTAAAGCACTAACCCAACTTTTAGCATCTGGACGGTTGACAGGGTTTTGATTCCCTTCCTCAAAACACCGCAGAAACATCTGCCGCAAAGTTGGGTGTAAAATGTCCCAAGGCGGTGCCGCAGGCATAGGGCGAAAGGGAACTCGTTTGAGGGCGTAGGGAAAATAACCTGATTTTATCCTAATTTCTATGGGCGGAGGTTCGCCGCTACCTTGATAAACTCCTGCAAAAGGGTGCGTCCCTTCCATTAATAGCTGAAAAATTAGCACTGCTAAGCCAAATAAGTCATGTTCTGGAGTGCGATCGATATTGCGGAAGGTTTGACCCTGCAATTCTGGGGGCGTAAACTCTGGTTTACCTACAGGACAGCGGTAAACGTAGCCCGTGTAAGGATCTCGGACTTGAAAGGAATCAGTATCTACGAGAGTAACTAAGGCGGTGTCGGTGACGAGGATATTCGACTCGTTGACATCTCCGATCACGTAACCTCGAACGTGAAGGGCGTTGACAGCGGCGGCGAGGTTGCGGGCTGTACGGTGTAGGTAAAGATAATTAAATAGGGGCTTTTGTTCGCGGCGAGTTTTGGGGGTGTAGAAGGTGTGGATCGGGGCTACCTTGGTAACGCGGGGCATGAGGAAGCCGACGATTTTTTCGGTAGTGCCGGCGGTTCGCAGTAAGTCAATGGGCCAGGCAATTGAGGCGTGTCCGGGGGCTGCGATCGGCGCGTCGGGCGGCATACTGAACATTACTGTCAGTTTGTCTGCGTCTTCGTCTGTGGGCTTATGGTAAATTTTTGCTACTAGGGAGGGGTTTTGCAAGACTGCGTAAATGCGGCCTTCTCCGCCCGATGCGATCGCGCTACGGGTGTCTAAGGTAATTAATTGTCCGCTGAATTGG
>NZ_CACA01000121.1:0-1695 GCF_000180455.1 Kamptonema sp. PCC 6506 | reverse complement strand
GACGATTTAGATGTGGTTGTTTCCGGCAGCGGTTACGGTTCAGAGAGAGTTTTGTTAAATAATGGCAGCGGTATATTAGCAACTGATAATGAGCAGAATAATTACGAAATCCACTCATCTGTGGCATTAGAAGATGTTGACTCCGATGGCGACTTGGATATGGTATTGGCTAGTTCCAACAGCAACAATGTTTCTGTAAGTCTCAATAATACTCCGATCAACTCAGGGGGGGGAGGTACTGGCAAACGTAGTTTTACTTACGATAATGTGTTCAATCAAGTAACGAGTGAAACTGACGAATTAGGCCGCCAAACTCTTTACGAAGTTGACCAGGTAACTGGTAATAGAAGAAAGGTGACTAAGGTAGTAGGTGCTGTAGGTGGTAGCGATGATGTGGTGACTAGCTATACTTACACCAATCAGAGTTTAATTGATACTGAAACTGACCCGAATGGACGGGTGACAGATTACGATTATAACGAGAAAGACCAGTTGGTTAAGATTACTTTTGCCAAAGGTACTGCTGATGAAGTAACCCAGGAGTTTGAGTATGATGAAGCGGGGAATCAGTCGGCGGTAATTGATGAAAATGGCATTCGTACTGAGTATGAATATGATGCGATGAATCAGTTGAAGAAGACGACGTTTGCCTCTGGTACTCCTGATGAAGCAACGCAGGAATTTGAGTATGATGGTGGGGGGAATCAGACGGCGGTGATTGATGAGAATGGCAATCGTACTGAGTCTGAGTATAATATGATGAATCAGTTGGTTAAAGTGACTTCTCCTGACCCGGATGGTAGCGGGCCGTTGAGCGCTCCAGTGACTCGTTATGAGTATGATAAAAATGGGAATCAGGTGTTGATGGTTGACCCGTTGGGAAGGAAAACTGAGTATCGGTATGATAGTCGGAATCGCTTGGTTGAGACGATTAATCCCGATGCTTCTAAAGAGAAGTTGCGGTATGATGCTGATAATAATCAGACGGCGAGTTTTGATGCGTTGGGTAATCGGACTAATAAGGTTTATGATGCACGGGGAAGGTTGGTTCGGGAGGTTGATGCAAATGAGAAAGTTACTCGGTTTGAGTATGATGCGGCTAATCAATTGGTGGCTCAAATTGATGCTAATAATAATCGGACTGAGTACAAGTATGACTCGTTGGGAATGCGGACGGAGGTGACTGAAGGGGCGAAGACTTCTGTTGCTAGTACGAGTAAGACTGAGTACGATAAGGTGGGGAATGTTACGGCTGAAATTGATGGGAATAGTAATAAGACTCAGTATGTTTATGATGCCAGAAATCGGCAAACACAAATCATTGATGCTTTAACTCCATCGGGAACTACTACTACTGAATATGATGATGTGGGCAATGTCACATCGATTAAAGACCCGGTGAATAATACGACTCAATTTATTTATGATGCCAGAAATCGGTTGAAATCAGAAACGAATCAATTTGGTAAAGCTCGTACTTTTGAGTACGATGATGTGGGAAATCGTACTAGAATTACTGACAGAAATAGTCGGGTGCGTTCCTTTACTTACGATGAACTAAATCGGGAGACGGCAGAAAATTGGCTGAATGCTACTAATAATCCAATTCGGACAATTACTTCTACTTATGATGCCGCAAATCAGTTAATTTCTGTTAAAGACCCAGATTCGACGTACAAGTTTAGTTATGACCCG